>JAQTZK010000086.1 GCA_028687815.1 Candidatus Altimarinota bacterium
TGTTTCTCGACAAGTTTACGGCGATGTATACCGCACTCAATAGTTACAATCGCAAACTCCTCGATACACTCACTTCCAACAAAGAAGCTCTTATTAAGAACGTAACCGTAGTGCTTCCTGATAGTGGAAATGAGTTCATGAATAAGCTCAATCTCTTGAAGAAAGCGGGAGATGTGAATGTTGGTGGATAATCCTGAGACTATGCATATGTTAAAAAACCGATTTTCTCGGTTTTTTTTCTGATTCCTCGTGAAATAAAGTTTTTTAGTGTTTTGTCAACATTCAAGGTTTGCATTGTAATAAAAAATATGGTGCAATAGGTACATGAACTTTTGCAAATTTGCCTCTATGCTTGCCTATATCGCCTCCTATGTATCTCAATTTTCCCGTAAAATAGAGAATACATCCCGATTTGTTTGGGATCGAATGAGTCTGAATCAAATTTCAGGACTCAGTTTTCTGCGTTCACTCGCTGTGATTTTGATTGCGGTGATGGCATGGACGGGAGTGCAAGTGCAAGAAGTAGAGCATGCTGGAGTAGTGGGATATGGGGTGAGTGAGGTGAGATTGGGGGAGGGGGTTTGGGCGGCTACGGCTCCTGATGCTGCTAAGCCTAAAGCAAATGCAACAACACCCGAAGGTGCTACTGGTGTAAAAACCATCAATGCAGCGTTGAATGTCATGTATGCACTACTTACTCCAATGCTCATGCTAGCTGGATGGCTCTTGACGCCAGATTGGGTATTTGGTGAGATTTTTGGATTACGACCAGTATTTCATAATCTTTGGATTCTCATTTCGAATATTGTTTATGTCATTTTTGCATTCTTGCTCGTTGCTATGGCATTTATGAATATTTTTGGACACGAGGGAAATACCTGGGCGATACGAGCAAAACTTCCGAGGTTAATTATTGGAGTTATTAGTGTTCCATTTACTTGGTTATTTGTCAGTGCTGTGGTTTCCATATCTTCCATACTTACAGCATCAGCCATACAGATAGCTGGTGATTTGGCTCCTGCTGATGTTTCACAATTCAGTTTTCCCATGCCAGGATCTTGTACGCTTGATTTTACGCAATCGGCCAATGGAACTGCTACTGGTTCTAAATTTCTAGATTGTAAGCCTGCTGCTGCTGAAAAAAAGTTTTCAGATTTATTCAAATCTGATGATGCCTTTGGTATAGTGAGTTATTATGCGTATGGCGTATTTAAGATTGATAAATATAAGGAAATTACCGGAGCAAATCTTTGATCAATAAAAGATGCACTCAATCTATCGGTGAATCTATTGATAGCTTTGTTTATGTTTATCGGATTCTTTCTTATAATTGTAGCACTGGTATTTGCTCTGTTTTCCCGAGCTTTATATTTTTGGGCTATTAGTGTTTTTTCTCCATTACTCTCACTTCGATACTTCTTTGAAGGTAAGTTAGGAGGATTTGGAGATAAATGGCTTTCTGTCTCAAGTATTATAGGTCTCGCTATGGTGCCAGTATATGTCGCCGCAGCACTTTCTTTTGGACTGATTTTCACTTCTGCAGTTACTACCACAAAATTTGCAGGTACCGAGAGTAATTATGTGAAAGATATTAAGCAGTGAGCCTCTGAAAAGGAACAGCTCATGACAATAATGGGTACTGAATATAAAATTATTGGTGTACCAGTTGGAACGACTCTCGGTAGTGATTTGAAAACACTTGGAGGTGGTTTCATCTGACAACTCATTATTCAACTCGCCGCACTCGGTATCCTTTGGTTTGCGGTAATGGCAGCATTGAAGGGAAGTGAAGTGACCAAGGAGGCAGCGGAGCCAATTGCGAGCTTTGGTGCAGATATTGGAAAATTGATGCAAAGCTTGCCAAAATATGCGCCGATCATTCCGACAGGGCATGGAACTGCTTCGATGAATTCATTGAAGGGGATATCAAATACGGTACAATGAGCTGTGGCACAATGAGCTAATTCGAGAGGTAATGAAATCGGACAAAGTATCAATAGGGCTTTAAATATAGGTTCAGCAGATAGTGATAAAATGATTCGAGCTATAAATAAAGTTAATACACGACCTATGGATGGTAGTACAGCAGATAATATGTCTCTGTTAAAAGATGCAGTAGCTGACGCTGGCTTTAATTCAAATAGAGCAGGTGAACAACAATCTAAACAATTGCTTTCTGCTATCGTAAACAAAGCTCAAATTGCATGAGATGCTGATGGAAAAAAGAAAAAAGCACTTTTAGATGAAATTCAAACTCTTACGAATGATCCTTCTACAATGGATAAATTTTTGAGAAATTATAGTCATATTGCCTGAGGTGGTGACCCTTCCATGGATACTGCTAAAGAACTCAATGATCACGTTAAGGAGGCAAAAGACAGATTGACTAGTGGAAACACTACTTCGACTCCAATTAACCAAAATCAAATCACCATAAACACAAATTCAGGCACTCCTTCAAATATAAACATGGAATTGGTAGTTGGTGGAAAGGCACTCACTAAGCCAACAATAGATAAACTTAGATCTGAAGTTACTGCTGCAACCACAGGCAAAAATGATGCTGATAAAAAAGCAATAACTAACGAAATTGCATCCAAAATTGTAGAATGGCTCAAATCTAACCAAGTTACATCAGTAGCTGATCAGAAAACTATACTAGATAGCATTAACCCAGATCTAAGCAAATAACCCACCCCACAACTTGCCCTCTCTCAAAAAATATTTAAGATAGCGGCATGACCTCCCTCGATCAACTCCACCAGAAGCCAGCTCCACAATTCTCTGAAGCAACTCTGACACTCCTCGCTCACCTCAAATCTGAGCGACTCAAGATTAATACCCCCAATGTTTCTGACAACACTGGGGGCTTTCTCTTTCATCTCATTCAAGACCGAAGGTATCGCCATATTCTAGAACTTGGAACTGCCAATGGATATTCGAGTATTTATCTACTCGAAGCCATTCTACCTGAAAAATCAGGACATCTCATGACGATTGAAATCCAGCGTGATACCTACATGAGAGCAAAAACCAATCTTCATACGTATCGAGATAGAGTTACCCTCGTGTGTTCCAATGCTACTGAATTTCTGAAATCAGCGGGAGATTTACGGTTTGATTTTATCTTCATTGACGCTCTCAAGACGGCCACTTTGGAGCATTTTTTGATAGCACGAAAACTCCTTAGCTCTGGTGGGACCATTGTGGTAGATGATGTAGTAAAATTTGGCAATAAAATGCCTGATTTTTATGAGTATCTTGAGAAAAATAGTATCAAATATTCGATTATTATGACCGATGAAGATGATGGGGTTATGGTATTGGAGTGACTTTGTTAAAAATTTCTTATCAAATCCTGTTTGAGAATTCTATTTTTCTCTTATAATTCTGCCTTGTTTTCAATACAAGCTCCTTTTTACTCAAGAGCCGTTATTATTTTTCGTTTATGATAGATATCAAAATTCTTCGCGCCAATCCAGAACTCGTTCGAGATTCTATTACCAAGCGAAACCTCAAGGTGGACCTCGATGCATTTCTCGTACTGGATGCTTCACGGCTGACTGAGCGACAGAGTATGGAGGATCTCCAGGCACTCCGAAATCGAGTTTCCAAAGAAATCCCAACTATTACCGATGCTACAGCAAAGCAAGCTAAAATTGCTGAGATGAAATCCGTTGGAGATCAAATTGCCACGATTGAGGCTAGCCTCGCAACGACGGAGGAAGCATATTCAGCGATGCTCTATAGTATTCCAAATTTTCTTGATCCTACAACGGCGATTGGAGCTGATGAATCAGGAAATACTGTAGAATCAAAATTTGGTGAACCCACCAAGTTCTCCTTCCCACCTAAGGCGCACTACGATATTGGTGAGGCTCGTGGTTGGATAGATATTGAAAAGGGGGCTGAGGTTTCCGGGGCACGTTTTTGGTACTTGAAGGGAGATTTGGTGCTATTGCAGTTTGCGATACTCCAATACGTCATGCAAGTCATGGTGGCTAAGGGGTTTATGCCCGTAATTCCTCCATTTTTGGTACGTGAACCTGCTATGTATGGTACAGGGTTTTTCCCAGCAGACCGAGCACAAATCTACTCCGTCAATCCAGGAGAAGATAATCTCTTCTTGATTGGAACTTCAGAGGTTTCCCTCACGAGCTATCACGTCAAAGAAACGGTCAATGTAGATACTCCGATCAAATACGTGGGATATTCCCCATGTTTCCGTCGAGAAGCCGGAACCTATGGAAAGGACATGAAGGGAATTCTTCGAGGTCACCAATTCGACAAAATAGAGATGGTATGTTTCTGTAAGCCAGAAGATTCAGTTAAGCTTCACAATGAGATGGTGGCGGTAGAAGAATCCATTTGGCAATCACTCGGAATCCCATATCAAAAACTCAATATTTGTTCAGGAGATCTCGGAAATCCAGCCATGAAAAAGTATGATCTCGAAGCTTGGATGCCGGCTCAAGAGCAATATCGTGAAGTAACGAGCTGTTCTAACATTGGAACTTTCCAATCTCGACGGCTCGAAATCAAATATCGAAAACCAGATGGATCGAGTGATTTTGTACACACGCTCAATGGAACCATCATAGCCTTCTCTCGATGTCTTATTGCAGTAATTGAGAATTACCAGAACGAAGATATGACGGGGAATA
>JAQTZK010000087.1 GCA_028687815.1 Candidatus Altimarinota bacterium
CGGTATAGAACGATTGCAAAGGAAGGATAAAGGCTTTGTTGGTATAGATGAGCAATGACGCCATCATCAGAGATAGTAACGTTCGAATAATTCGAATCGTTACATCACTTGGTCGTCGCTTCAGAAACTCTATAAGTTTGAACATAGAAAAACACTAAAAATATATCGCGGCGAAGTATAGGGAGAATAGGGGGAAACTCAAGATGAGGGTATTATATTTCCTTGGAGGCCGCTTCTCAAATACTGGTCCCACAGTGCATACAATGTTCTCCGGCTGACAAAGTATCTTTTTTACAAGAAGTACATTTGGTATATTGATTCACTCCACATCGTATACAATGAGAAGCTCCTAATACCAGTCCTGCTCCACATGACCAACATTGAGATTTCTCTGCTCGCTTTGCTCCAATCTCAGCTTTTCGATTTTCCGATGCAATTTTGACTCGTCGTTGTATAAAATAAACAATACCGAGTGTAACAGAAACACTGAAAGCTATAAGGAGGTAGTACCAAATCCCCACCAGTTGTATTGAAGTAAGCCAATCGATAACCGTAGCAATCAGCTTATGAGGGAGTATATCGTAGATGAATTCGAGGAGTTTCAAAGAAATGAAAATTCCGAGGATTGCCAGTAAGTGAGAGGCCATCAAGAGTTGATACGGTCGACCTTTCATAAGGGAACGATTGGACCAGAATCCAACAGCAAAAAGCAAAGGAATCAAGAACAATATTTGCACTCCAAGAACCTTCACTGGGTACCAGAACATGAGTTGATCGTAGGTATCCATTACTTTTATTCCGCTCGTCTTCACGAGGTTAACGATTTCAATTACCTGAGGATTTTCCAGAATCGCCTTGGTATTCTTGGTGAGCTGGTGATCGAGTTCCACTTTCTCTGTAGCGAGGCGATCAAGATTATTTTTGGTAGTTGCCGCAGTTCCGGGATCTATGGCGAGACTTGGATCTTGACCTGCGATTTTCTCAAAGAGCTTGGTGTCATAGTTGTTACGAAGTCCATTTGTTTGAGTTTCGTTGGTGGTAATATTACTGAGAATAGTATATCTCATTCGATAGAGTTCTTGGAGTGAAGTATCCGAGTCGGTTTTTGTAAGAAGTACTTTGATATTGTTACATTCGAGGGAGCTATCTACCGTGTTTCCATAATCATAAGGATAGTAGGAATCTGAATATCCACTACCACGACTATATGACGATGAATTATAGAGTTTTTCTACTGCAGATTTTTGAAATTCTGCTCGATCAATATTTTGAAAAGTATCTATGGTATCACGACATCGGTATGAAGCATAAGATTCAGGCGTACTTACGATTTCACTCTGTTTCGTAATTCCATCGTAGATAAGTCCAAAAAGAAATACATCGAGTACGAGTATAATAACGATAGAAAACTTTGTCAGTGGCTCTTTTTCAGAAGCTTTTGTGCCAATCTGAGTGGAGAACAGGCGGCTTTTTAGTAAAAAAAACTTCGCCATGAGCAAGTTAAGAAATGGAAACATAGATGAAAGGGTTACTCCACTATAGTATCCTATGATTTTTTTTTGCAACTATCACTTATACAACTCGCCTTTTTTTTGTACGTTTTCTCAATATAATCCCCTCAATGTGAAGAAAAAGCTCTAAAAAAACTCGCCCTACTTGGGGATTTGAACTCAAAAATGTCATTGCTGGATGGCTCCTCCTTTTTTTGTGTGTGATTGTGTTTCTTGGGGATAGTTCATCTACGGTTGGAGCTGTTGTAGTCAATACGCTTACGTATCTATTTGGAGAATACTACCGTGCGATTTTTTCTGTGTATGGAATTCTCGCTATTGGTATTGTGCTTAATAAGCTTTCTTGGAATAGTGTGCGTATCGTAGGATTGCTACTTTATAGTATTTCTATTGTTTCACTGATTGCGGCTTTCACGCCATTTGGTAATGATGGTGTTCTTGATTTTTCTGTGATTTTTCAAAGTTGGTTTGGTAAAATGCCGATGGTTCTTGCTTTTACTGGGGGATTACTGGTTTCTTTGTATCTCACTCTTCGTATTAGTTATCGCAAAGTATTTGCAGCGATTCATGCCAACCTTCCATCAGTGAATGTAGTGAAAAATACAGTTTCCAGTTTTCGAGGAGAGCTCGCGAACGAGAAACCTGCCAAAAATAATGTCGCCATAGAAGCTCGTAAAAAAGATTTAGAAAAAGAACTCGAAGCTGCACGTAAAGAGCGCGAAGCAGAAAAAGCAAAAATCGACGCCAAACAACTTACGCTCGCGAATGCTACACAACATGTTCCTATTGAAAAAAAGGGATCAAGTCTACTGGGAAGTATCTTCGGTGCATCTACCGATACTCCTGGGGCTACCAAGATAAAAGTAGAAACCAAAGATACCTCCAAATCTACCAAAACTCCAGATTTTGGAGTTTGGGAATTTCCACCATCAAATCTTCTGCAGACGATTACCCACAAAGTCGTAGTTTCGCCCGCAGAAATCCGAGAAAAATCTGCAGAAATCGAGAGTACGCTCCTACAGTTCAAAATTGGTGTTCAAATGCGAGGAGAAAAAGTGGGGCCTACCGTAGTTCAATATCGATTGGAGCCAGATGATGGAGTCAAACTCTCCAAAATCGAGAACCTCAAAAAGGATCTTACTCTGGCACTCAAAGCTAAATCCATCCGTATTCAAGCCCCAATTCCGGGTCTTGGACTGGTAGGAATTGAAGTTCCCAACGATCGTCGAGATATGATCGGAATACGTGAAGTTATCGAAAATCCAGCCTTCATCAACGCGAAGTCCAACCTCTCCATGATTATTGGTAAGGATATTAACGGAGATTATATCGTGGGTGATATGGGCAAAATGCCACATCTCCTTGTTGCTGGACAGACGGGTTCTGGAAAATCCGTGGTACTCAATGGATTTTTGGTGAGCTTGCTGTACAAGAACTCTCCTTCGACTTTGCGTATTATTTTGATAGATCCAAAACGAGTAGAATTTGGTATGTATAATGGTATCCCACATCTTCTGACTCCCGTTATCAATGATCCAGATAAGGCACTCAATGCCCTTAAATGGTGTGTCACCGAAATGGTGAGCCGATATGACAAACTCAATACCAGCAAGGTGCGTAATCTTGCAGAATTCAATGCCAAAGTAGGGAAGAAAGAAAAACTACCGAATATCCTCATTGTTATCGATGAGCTCGCGGATTTGATGATGAGTGGAAATAAGAAGGAAGTAGAAACCACCATCGCTCGAATCGCTCAAATGGCACGAGCGGTAGGAATGCACTTGATTGTGGCAACCCAACGACCTTCGGTCAATGTCATTACTGGGCTTATTAAGGCAAATATCCCGTCACGTATTGCTTTAACTTTGCCATCTATTGTTGACTCACGAACGATTCTCGATCGAATGGGGGCGGAAGATTTGCTCGGGAATGGGGATATGCTCTATGCTCCTTCAGGTTCTATGGCACCTGAACGTATCCAAGGAGTGTATGTATCTACGGAAGAAGTAGAGTCAATAGTAAATTTTGTTAAGCGCACGATTGATCCAGATATGCTTGAAGAAATCTATGATACTTCTATTGTGGATGGTGATCAATGAAATTGGTCTGGTTCTGCGGGAGGTGGTGGTGCTGAAGGGTATGATGAGGATCCAAAGATTATTGAAGAGGCAATTGCTTTTGTACGATCTTCTGGCAAGGCTTCTACTTCTATGTTGCAACGTCGCATGAAACTTGGATATGCCCGTGCCGCTCGAGTGATGGATATTCTTGAAGAAATGTCTATTGTTGGACCAGCTGATGGAAGTAAACCACGAGATATTATTGGGTAGTATTTTATTTCTTATGCCAGTATTTTAAGCCCATTGAAAAACCCATCCTCGAAGAGAATGGGTGAGCGGACGTTTAGGTCCGAATAGTTAGGCCGAGATGGCTTTATTACGTGTCATCAGTTTTGGCAACTGGCCGGTATAGTTAACCAGTTCCAGTGCCATCCTGAGACTTTTACAAGTCAGATTTTTGTTTTCGTAGGCAATCAAGTCTTTTTCTGGACTGCTGGCAATGGCTTTCATGCCATCGCTAGGATCACAATCACGAAAGCTGAAGTAGCCTCCTTGTTGCAAAAGACCCAAAAAGAATTGAAGTGAATCCCTCGAACGGTGTTCGAGCTCTTCCAATACTTCCGAGTAGACCAGGCCTACGGCGAATGCATTGAAAGTAATGGTTCTTCCTCGTTGCTTGAGACAGGCTGCAAGCAACTTGTCCGTAGTGAGAATAGAGTCTGTTTCCGGACGGTATTCCCATGGGGCGATACGACCAGCAATATATGCTGGCAAGGTCAGCGCCATGTAAATGTCGTCTTCTGTGACTCCATCAATGCGGTAGCAGTGGCGGATCGCTTGAAGCGGAACCTCGAGTCCAGGATAGATTTTCGACCACACCATAACGGAGTGGGGTAAGTTTGGTATTGACTTGATGACATCAAGTACCTCACTGTCGATATCCATCATGGACATGGGTAACGCTACTGTCGGTGATTCCATTGGTAACTCCTTCGTGTTGGTTTTTGTGTGCTGGTCTATCCAGCTAAAAAGGTTTATCTAAAATACTGAGTTT
>JAQTZK010000088.1:0-2311 GCA_028687815.1 Candidatus Altimarinota bacterium
GCTATTACCGTTCCGGTTGGAGATGTAGTTCTTGGTCGAATGTTCAATGTTCTTGGAGATCCGATTGATGAAATGCCAGCACCAAAGGCAAAAAACATGCTTCCTATTCACCGAAAAAGTCCAGAAGTTACTGAGCTTTCTACGAAGACCGAGGTATTTGAAACTGGTATCAAGGTAGTTGACCTTATTGCTCCAATGCTCAAGGGAGGAAAAGTAGGACTTTTTGGAGGAGCCGGAGTAGGAAAAACAGTAATCATGCAAGAATTGATCCACAATATTGCGAGTGAACATGGAGTATACTCGGTAGTCGCTGGAGTAGGAGAACGAACTCGTGAAGGAAATGACCTCTATCACGAAATGAAGGACTCTGGAGTTATCGACAAAACAGCGATGGTGTTTGGACAAATGAACGAAGCTCCAGGACCTCGTGCTCGTGTAGCACTTACTGGACTTACTATGGCGGAATACTTCCGTGATGTAGAAAAACGAGATGTTCTTCTTTTCGTTGATAATATATTCCGATTTACTCAAGCTGGATCAGAAATTTCTGCCCTCCTTGGACGTATTCCTTCTGCAGTAGGTTATCAACCAACCCTCGCGACCGATATGGGAGCGCTTCAAGAGCGAATCGCCTCTACGAAGAATGGATCTATTACTTCCGTTCAAGCGGTATACGTTCCTGCAGATGACTTGACTGACCCAGCTCCAGCAAATACTTTTGCCCATCTTGACTCAACAGTAGTACTCAATCGTTCTATTGCAGAACTCGGAATCTACCCTGCCGTAGATCCACTTGACTCTACTTCTACCGTTCTCACTCCAAAAGTAGTAGGAGAAGAGCATTACGAAGTAGCCCGAAATTGCCAAAAGATTCTACAACGATACAAAGAGCTTCAAGATATCATTGCGATTCTTGGTATGGATGAACTCTCGGAAGAAGACAAACGATCCGTTACTCGAGCTCGAAAGATTCAAAAGTTCTTTTCTCAACCTTTCTTCGTTGCAGAACAGTTTACTGGAACTCCTGGAGTATATGCTAAGCTTTCTGATACGGTACGAGGATTTAAGATGATTGCTGATGGAGAACTTGACCATATTGGTGAAAAGCATTTCATGTATAAGGGAACGATTGACGATGTAATCGCAAGCTACGAAAAGGAGAAAAACGCATAATAGTTTGTAACTAATTCCTGTATGTTGAATATTTGAGAAACATTTGATACCAACGCTTCAATCAAAAACTTTGCTCGTACTGGTATTACTGGAAAATTTGAATCTGAAAATATTCTACAACATCTAGAATCAGAACAAGCGTGTATAGATCTTATACAATCCATTTGTCAACATCTACGAAAGCGCTGAGAATATCGTATTGTACAAAATCTTCAAATAGGACTTTCTGTTTGGTCTTGATACTTCCAAGCTCTTCGAGCCACACCTAATAGGGAGATTATTATCACTCTCCCAGATATACAAATACCCTACTCCGATACTATACAAACGGCTATTTCCTATATCAATACCTTACAGATTGAAGATGGAGAAGCTATAAAGCAAGAAATTTTTGCCATTATTTCTCAATCATAACATGCTCCTTTCACTTACCTCCATATCTGGAATCGCCCTCAAAACAGAAGCTTTTGAAAGACTTACCCTTTCAACACTTGATGGGGTTATTACTATGCTTCCCGGACACGAACCACTTATTTCAGCACTCAAACCTGGAGTTATGTCAGTTTGGTTTGATGGTCAGAAAAAAGACTATGCTATTGGTGGAGGAATCCTCGAAACTGATGGAGTTGATATCAAAATCATTGCTGACATGATTGAAGATGGTGGTCATAATCTTGAAGAAATTGCTACAAGAAAAGCTCAAGCATTAGCACAAATGCAGGAATATCAACAAAAGGGTGATCCACTCTCTCTTGAGGCCTATATTGAGCTCGAACAAGCGTATCTGAAAGATGTGGCCAGAGAGCAATTGGCGATGAAGTAAATTCCTGCTTGATCTACATTGAAAATTATATGTATTTGAGAATACATATCTCACTAAATAAACCATATTCTATAGAAAAATCCTACCCGATATGAGTTGGATTTTTTGAATATACCCTATTATGGAACCAACAAAGTTCCGATAATCTCATCTGAACCAAGCTTATCAATATCTTCAATTCTACAGACAAACAGAGGAATTTTTTCGTCCTTTGCAAGAGCAATCGCACTTTGATCCATAACTCGCAAGTTTTTCTCAAGCGCTTCTTGTAAAGTAAGAGTAGGATATCGAACGGCATCTGGATATTTTTTTGTA
>JAQTZK010000088.1:2321-4526 GCA_028687815.1 Candidatus Altimarinota bacterium
TCCTTGTCATATACTCCATCTACTTTTGTTCCCTTAACTATTACATCACAACCAAGCTCTAAAGCCCTAAGAACTGCAGCTGAATCAGTTGTAAAAAATGGATTCCCCGAACCAGCTACCGCAATAACAATTCGATTCTTCTCTAAGTGTTTCATAGCTCGACCTCGAATAAACAACTCTGATACACGATTGATTTCTAAAGCAGACATTATTCGAACTTCTTGTCCCTGTTTTTGAATAGCATCACCCAGTGCTATTCCGTTCATTACCGTTGCGAGCATTCCCATATAGTCAGCACTTGATCGATCTAGTCCACTTGCAGCACCAGAGACTCAACGAAAAATATTGCCACCACCTATTACAATGACAATTTGCTTACCTGACTTAGCCAGTTTCACCACCTTTCCAGCAAGTTCTTGAAGGAAATGAACATCAATACCATGGTCAAGTTTTCATTGTAGTGCTTCTCAAGATAGTTTGAGAAGATATCGATTTGAAGCGGCAATAAACTGTTTATGGGGCATGGGAAAAATATTAAAAATAGACAAAAAAATACCTACTGAGACGAACAGTTTTCATTAGCAAAGTAATGGTACTGATCATAGTAGGAAATTAGTACATTTGATCATAATCTAAATGAAGTAAAACAAAAGAAATGAACTCACGATCATCATTACTGCAACTAATACAATAAGTAAGTAGAGCACGAATTTTGATTGTACAACTTGCTCTTGTAGCTTAAGTACTTCCGATTGCGCCAACTTTATATCATCTTCCGTTTTTGCTTTGGCAGATTCCAAAAGGAAGGTCTGTTTTTTGTATTCAATCATAGAGACCGAATTCTTGAGTTCTGATTCCGCTTGTCCGGTTCGATAGCTCAAATCTTGAATAATTCGGTCTTTATCCGCAATTTTTCGAAGGGTTTCTTCATACAAATCACGATAATCCACCATGACAGGCTTTCGAGAAAAGCCATTGGAAGTAGTCTCATCAAAAATAACAATATCAGGGTACTCAGCTGAAGTCGATTCCGTACCCCCCTTTCGTATTCGATCTGTTGGTCGCACCAACTCCGGTTCTCCATTTTTTTGCATTTCCAAATCATCATCATGAATATACACAATCTTTCCTTTGCGTTTAGCTCGAATTTTTCCACTCTTTACGTACCTATCAAGGGTACGGGTAGAAATTTCAAGAATATTTGCGGCTTCCTCGCGAGTATTGGTGTACGACATATGAATATGATTGTATCTAATAGAATTGAAAAAGAAATTATAACTCAATGATTTCTAATCTTTCTGAACTGTGTGCAAATGCTTCTAATACGTTTCCTTTCCATTCTCTATACTCTTTTTCATTGACTTCAAGACTAAAAAGTACAACTATTAATTTATCATAATGTTTCAAATATCTAATGATTTTATCAGCAATTGTATGTAAATCTTTAGATGTTGTTGGTCATTTAATCTCTATAGCAATATCTTCAACAACAATATCTGGTCGAGTATCATTTCTTGTCACCTCTATAGCAAGTCACTTGAAGTTTCTTTTTAGATATCAAGCTAGTTCAGTTTGGTAAGGTAATTCAGAACTATATCTTTTTAGAGGTTGAAATTCTTTAATTTCTAAAATCAAATCAGAAAACATTTGATCTTCAGATATTAAATTAACTTCATTTGAACGTATATTTTTAAAAATAAATTTTCTAAAGACATAAAGAAAAATAAGTAATACTATCGAAATAGTTACTCAAATAATTATTGTAAAATTGTCATGGATAAACAAAGATAAAGTAGGAAAAACATGCTTTTGCATCCAGAAAAAAGAGAGCACTAAAAACACAGAGAGTAGTATTGAAGCATCTGCTAAAGCATCAAGTGGACTTTTTTTAGTATGACTCCTCCTTCTATATTTTTTTCTAGCCATAAGTATGGTTTAAATATCCAAATTCGAAACATGCTTCGCTCGAGTCTGAATAAATCTTCGTCGTGGTGGAACATCCTCTCCCATAAGCGTTCGGAATACTTGATCCGCAATATCCGCATCTTCTACTCGTACTCGGAACATCTTTCGTTGTTCTGGATCCATGGTAGTTTCCCAAAGTTGTTCTGGATTCATTTCTCCGAGACCCTTATATCGTTGAATTCCCTCAGTCGAAACACCGTATTTTTCGATAAATTGAAGCTTTTCTTCATCAGAATAGAC
>JAQTZK010000010.1 GCA_028687815.1 Candidatus Altimarinota bacterium
AATAAACGAGTTTCACGAATCTGCACGAATATTCCTCTCATAAAAAATGGATTTGTACCATTTAGTTTTCTTCAAATCAATGACAAGGACTATATTACTGCCATTCTCTCTATTTATGAACTCAATGATACGAGTCTCATGCGAGATGTATTTGTAGATAATTATTTGTTGAATATGGAGCGATATATGTAGTCTATATGGAGCACTGAAAGGCTTTCTCTTACTGGTAAGTACTTATTTTATGAAAATACTATTGATGCTATTCTAGATTCACTTCATCTTCCTATGAAGGATTTTACACAAGTCATTAAAGACTTTTTGGCGCAGTGTGGAGCAAAAGATAATCGTTGGGGCACAGGAACTGACCTATGAAGATACAAAATATCTTTTTGCACGATTACAAGATGTATTTTACTCTGATAAAAGTACGGATCAACAAAAATTTAATGCCATGAGATTTATGAAATTTACCCTTAGTAACGAGGTTTATTTTATGGAATGATTTCAAGGATTTGTTATCCTATTTCTCTGTGCGCTTAAGCATTAAAACGGTAATATTCGCAATGAGTTGATATTCTTTTTTAGTTCAATGAGAGTTGGTGTATCTTGTTGGGCGATTGATACTTTTTCTCAGAAAAATTCAAAAAAACAACGAGAGGCATATCAGTTAATTTAACCTCAGTGGATTGCGCTATATAGAGCTCTTTGACATATGCATGTATCATATGAAGCGGAACATCTTTCTGATTTGGATTTTTTGGATATATTTCAAGATGGGTATGCTCCATACTCCATAGATACCAAAGATAAGCAGCTAAAACTATCAGAAGAGCATTAGAAGAATTCTGCGGTTGATATTTGACCACTATGATAGAAGATTTTTATGCACTTTCTCCAGAAAGTACTAAAAAGCAATCTCCCCCCAAAACAGAAACGCACGAAACTTTCACCTTAACAAGAGCATGATCTCTGGTGAGCTGGGGGGCCTATTTGGAAGTAAATGTAATAACTCAGACGAGAATTTTGGATAATGCTGTATCTCGAGCCTTTGTTTCGGTGGAAGCGGTCATCAATCCATTTACCTTTCAAGTTATACAGCAAAATTTATGAGTACTCAAAGATAGAGAAATTTCTGAAATGATAGAATATGCGAATGATCGTGAAAAATGGTGATATGTAGTACAAGTTGGTCCTGAAATACAATATTTTTGAGATGATAGAGTTTATACTCAAGCAGAAGTGCAAAAGGATTTTGCTATTAAAAAGATTATCAAAATACATGACTTTGTATTGGATTTGATTGGAGGAAGGAGGGGGATTTATAAATGAAGTGAGAATGAAACTATAAATTTATAAAGATTTTCTAAAATTCTCAAGTGCTTGCTTGCAAATTGGCGTTAGCCCCACTGACTCGATATCCGAAAAATGCTAATGCTATTCGTTTACCAGCATCTCCGCTAATCTCGGTACCGATGCTTTTATTACTGAGAATATCATGAAAAGTTTTGTCAAGCTCTCCTTTCTTCAATCACCTAAGTCTCTACTCCTATAGCCTTTCCAGACTCAATACTCAGGATATTATTTTTGCTCCCAGTATTATTTGGAAGAAAATACAACAATCAAAATATTGCTTACTACAAAGGTTATTATAATAAAAATGAAGATTCAGACATAGTTACCATTTCAAGTGGATTTTAGTATTTTGATATTCGGATTTTTTGGATTATGGATGCATTTATCCTCAGACGAAGCTTTATCGTGGGTATAATTATTGGAATTTACTTTATTATATTTTTGTAGTTTCGATTCAGTTTCAAGATTTAGTTAACTCAACAGGAAGCCTTCCAAAATTCGGATTTTGTATAGCTACATAAAAATATATTACAGATTTAGAATCAAAGAAAGTTATTTGAGAATATGAAAAAGTCAGTAATGGCTTGTTTGCAAGGAAAGACCTCTATAAGATTTTGATTTTTTATATTTCCTTTTGACAATATGTTGTGTATAGATAATAGTAGTACTACTAGATGTAGTATTTTTAAGTATTAAAATACTCTTTTAGAAAGAGACATAAAAGAAGGTGAAAAAAATACCTCAACTTTTTGAAGTATGTTTCTTAAATATTCTTAACTCTATACTCTTCAGTCCTATGTTTTTATATTTAAATGCAATATCCGTACAGATCTGAATGTTGCATGTACCACAGTGAATGTCGGTAATATATAGAAAAGAATAGATTTGTAAAATTATATTTTATAAACACTTGATTATGCCAATCGATATACAAATCACTCATATTACAAAAAGTGATAGAATGAATCCTCATGAAAGAATTACAGCAGTATGATGAATACTTTCAGATTGAACTACATGGAAAAGAAGTCAAATTGTTGCTATAGATCTGATTGAAAAGAGGTCAAATACATTTTTTGTTTCAGTCAATGGTAATAGAGCTGATGTTATTGTCTCTACTCACAACTGAAATAAATACATAAAAACAAAGAACGATTGAGAGCATCCTAATAATTTACTTTCTTTACCTCCAATTAACTGGTAAGCCTATGACTAAAAAAGTACGAGTAGTATATCGGAGATCCGATAATGGACAGTTTACTACTGAGAAATACTCAGATAAGCATCCAGACACTACAGAAAAAGAGAAAATAAAGAAACAGAAGTAAAAAATACCCCCTCTAAAAAGAGGGGGTATTTTTGATTTGACATAGAATCCCTTTTGTGTTTCAATATGATTGCTTAGATACATACTGAAAACTAGGGGAGCCTCGAAGGGCTTTTGAATTATATGGACACCCCAAGAAATAGCAATTTTCAAATTGCTATTTCAAGGGGATTTTTATTTTCCTAATTTTTTTAGCCTATGTCTACAGAAAATCTAAGCTATATTATTGGTGTCGTCTCTCAAATACAACCTGAGGCGTACATTATGGTTATCGTAACCATTTTAACTTGCAGGGTGGAGGAGGTGAAACTTCCAAAAATCCTAGTTAAGTTTCAATAACGAAAACGGTAAACTTCCTACCTGACAAGGTGGGATTTTTTATTTTTCTAAAAATTTTAGTAGAACCAAAGAAAATAGATTTCTTATGTAGTGTTTTATAAATCTTGTTTCTCGTTCTTACAAACTCAAGCTATTAAGATTTTTTATATAGGTAAAATTATATTTTTAAACATTGTGTCACCCCACACAAAAAAACACAGTCCTAAAACTGTGTTTTTGCTTTTACAATCAAGTAATGGTGGCGAGGAGTAGAATCGAACTACCGACACAAGGCTTTTCAGACCCTTTGGTATTTATTTGTACATGTCAAGAGCGTCGATTTGCCTTCAAACATCGGCACACTGGAAGGATAAATATATTTTTGTTGTATTTATATTCGTGTGTCAAAGTATCTGGGAAATATTCCATAAATTGAGATTTTTCTTTGCTAGTTCAGTTG
Source organism: Candidatus Altimarinota bacterium (assembly GCA_028687815.1). Taxonomy (GTDB): domain Bacteria; phylum Patescibacteriota; class Gracilibacteria; order BD1-5; family UBA2023; genus CAIVSN01. The sequence continues at coordinate 3,459 of JAQTZK010000010.1, forward strand.
CAAAAGTATGTCGGAACATATGAGGAGTAATGTTGAAATTGAGAGTCATTTTGAGTCTTTTTACAATACCATAAATCTCTCTATGTTGGAGAGTTCCGCCAAAGGCAGTAGGAAAGAAATTGAGAGCGTCAGGGACTTCATTTTCACGAGCTTTTTCATATTGTTCTAAGATAGGTACAAGAGAACGTAGTAATGGGATTTTTCTGTCTTTCTGTCATTTTCAATCATTTACGGAGATCATAGAGTCGAGAAAGTTTATGTCAGTTTTTTTGAGATTTATTAGTTCATAGAGTCTAAGGCCAGTATACAGGTAAGTGTAAAATATGGCTTTAGCTCTCATGTGAAAGAAAGAATCATCAGGATAGAGTCTATGAATCGAGTATCTCATATTTTCTATTTGTTCTGGAGTAAATCCTTTTGGAAGTTTCTTTGGTAAGATACGGAGAGGAACATTTTCAAAAGGATTTTCTTTGATAATTTTTTCAGTTACTAACCATTTGCAAAAAACGGTCATATTCTTTTTAATTCTATTGTGACAATGGGAAGACCAGTTGTAACGAGATGATAGACTATAGAGAAAGCGTTTTGCATTAGAGGTAGTAAATGTAGAGAAGTCATTTATATCCAGAATTTCGGAAGATAGGAGATGATTAAAGGCGGTGTTATAGGCTTTTAGAGATGACTCTCTTAAACCTTGACCGTATTGTTTTTCTTCAAGGAAGATAGATATAAGGTCGTTTTCATATTTCATACAAAATAAAAGTAAAAGGTTTTACTTGGAATATGCGTATGTTAATGAGCAGGTACTTTGTTGCGTTCTTGCAACATGGGTATAGTAGGATATGTTTTTTATAAAGTCAAAAGAAAGTTATAGAAAATATAATTTATTCTAAATATAAAAATTATTTATTGAGGCTAGAAGCCAAAAGAAAGAAATAGTATAGAAAATTAGATCTTGATTTTTATTTTGAAATTGTTGAGTAAAAAAGACGATCGAGGTCATTAGTGCTATTTTATACAGTGCAAAAATTCAAATATCTTGATGAACAATTGAAAGAATAGGATTAAGTTCCGTATGTCAGTTGTTTATTGAGTAAATAGTCGAGATGATATCTAGACAGCCTGTGGAGAGAAAAGCGAGTATGGGATAAATCATAGTATTTTTTTAGCTGGTTTGATAGTACGCATGTCCTGGAGGTGTTTGAAGATAGAGCCTTGAGAGTAAATAGATATTCAAGGTCGTATAAGCTCGGTGGTTAAGTAGTCATAGTGAGGTATTTTGAGTTGTCAGATAAATGGTAGAACAACATCGTAGAAGTTGAAGGAACCACCAAAGATAGGTCAGCCTCATATTTGTTCAGCTTGTTCGAGGTTGATTTCTTCTGGATTCATAAAGTAAAAATCACGATACCAGCGGTAGTATTTAATTCACTCGTAATACTTGCGATAATACGTGGCAAGTCTTCTGAATTTTACATCCAGTTCCATAGGAGATTGAACAACTACAAAAGCAAGGACTCGGAGTTTTCTCGGTTGATAAATAAAATCGAGAAGTTCTTCGTTTCTTCCAGAGAAGTTTTTGGCAAAGTTTCTCGGGTTGAAGTAGATAGATCACTCATCAAGAATAAGGTTGAATTTTGGTTGATGAACAAATTCTGTGAAATATCATTGTTCAGTTAGTACGCGAATTAGGTCGTCTATATGTGAATATGGGTCGATAGGACACTTTTCGAGGTACTCTTCGACTATAGGGGCGTATTTTGTTAGACCGTTATATTTAAAGAAGTTTAATAGACCTCAAACATAGAAAGGATAATCTGGATGAGTTTCGGTATCTTTTACTCATTGGAGGTACTGAATAAAGAGATGTCTTTTGTGTTTAAAAAGTTTCTTTAAATCTGGAACAGTTGAGAAGTATTGATGATAGTCATAAATATCGCGAAATACTCCGATAATGTCGGAGTGAGATTGAACTTGAAAATCAGTGTATCAAGTGTAGTAGTTAGTAATGTTGAGTTCTTTTGAGGGGTTCGAGGCTTTAAGGTAAGCAGTAGTATTTTGAGTCTTTCCAGCTCCGAAAGGTCAAATAGTTATAAAGAAGCCGTACTGGAGTTTTAATTTACGAAGCCAGAGTATGAAGACAAAGCATCAGAAGAGAAAGGCATAAGCAAAGTATTTGAAGAGAGGAGATTCGAGCATATTTGCGAGTTATATATTTGTTTTTGTTTTTATCTAATTGTTATTTGTGGTACTAGTAAATAGTGGAGAGAAGATTTTAAGTGTGAGTACGATAAAAATAACGAAAAGCATGGAGGATATTGCTACCATAGTTGGATATGCAATTATTGGAGAGAATGAGACAGCAATCGCTCAATTTACCGAATAGATAAAGAAAACGATATACTGAATGATTAAATTCCAGAGAAAAAGTATGACAACAGAAGCAATAGACAAATGCCAGTATCTAAGAATAAACCAAGTGATCCAGCGTTTAAAGTAGAAGAGCAGGAATATACCAACGACGACAGCAGAAAGACCAAAAACAAAAGAAAAAAATGTTTTGAGTGATTCCAAGTTATTTACAAGAATATCGTACATATTATTTTTTTAAGTTAACGAGAAATACGAAGAGAGAAATAATCGCCAGAAGAAATGAAACAAAGAAGAACAATACAAAGTAATCAAGTATATTTTGTTTTGTTCCGTCAAAGTGAAGTGGGATAGAATCTTTGAAAGGTCAGATAGTAGTATTTGCATCATTTCCGAGCTTGAGAAAACTCTGATAGTCTATCTCATAGACGATACCCATAAGGCATATTTTTTGGTTTTGAGCAGGAGGATAGAAAGAAGAACCGACAGCAAGAACAGCGTTGAGAGGTTCAAAAATAAAGGTTTGAAGTCTGGAAAGATAACCAAGCATGAGATTGACATACTTGTTGAATTTAGGGGAAGTGTAGTCGTAGTTAAAATTTACAGTTCCAGCAGATTTGTAGAGGAAATTTCAGTTTTCATCGAATAAGGTACAGAATTTTTGTTCACTTCCAGAAAGGTATACTAGCGAAATAGAAGAACCAGTTCGAGTAACATTGAAGCCCCCAGTTCATGAGATAGGGTTCGAGAGATCATTAACAATTCAAGGAGCCGTATTGTCGAATGAGGGAATAGAAATAGGTTTTACAATTTTATTTACTCGACAGTAATCTCAGTCTACATAACAAGCGGAAGCAGGTCAGCAAGAGTTTTTGTTGGTCCAAGTACAAGTTTGAGTAGTTGAGGCACAGGAGAATTTAGTAATATCTCAAGAATAAATCGAAGTTCAAGAACCAGTATATTGAGAGGGATTATCTATTTGTTGAAGACAGGCATCTCCAGAAGTGGTACAGAAATGACCGTTCACATCTTGACAGGAGTAGTTTGAATTATAGGTTCTCCAAGTACAGGTATTTGGTTGGAGATCTGCGGAAGTGCCAGAGAGAGTAGTCGTTCCTGAAAAAGTAGAACCAGTACAAGTTTGAGGTACGGACTCGAAAATTATGGTGGATGAGGAAGTAGTACTAGAACCAGAAGAGTAGGAATCGTTTGAGGTTGAGCCAGAAGAGGTGGAGCCAGTAGAGGAATTTTGAGATACTGTTGTTGATACTTGAATATCACAACGGATATGACGAGGGTCAAAAACTCAAGGTTCTCAGGCACAATAATTGGCTTGCTCAGTGAAATCAAAACGACAAGTAGAGTAGTGAGGGTCGTTGCAGTTTAAGTCCCAAGAATAAATCGAGTTATCTGTGGTTTTAAAGTAGAGGATTGGATTTTCAAAGGTAGTGATATTGGTTAAGTCAATTCAAGGGTGAAATGGAGTTGATGTTTCAAAATGTTTATCGTAGTCATTTTGAACGAGGAATGACCCAGAGGAGTTAACTCAGGCATCAGGGTATTTTTTAACGAAGAAAGAGGTATTTCAGTTAAAGGAAAAAGTGGGTCAAATTGCCTTTGCTTGTGCTGGTTCTCTGATTAGTTTTGGGGTAGTTCAAATTTGTAGGGTGTAGGTATACTCATCTGTGCCGAGATATACAAAAGCATAGGTATTATCTTTATAATTTACAATAAGTGGTACTTGTAAAGGAGCTACAAAGGAAGTATTGACAGGAGGAGTGCCAGTGAAAAAGTTGTATATACTATCCCAAGTTGACGACTCAGAGTTGTCTATGTCTGGAGCTTGCCAAAGATACTGAGGAGTAGTAGTGATAGTCATTGTGTCGAGGTCTATAGTGTAGACTTCTAGAGCAGGTCATACGGCGTTTGTTGGATTGTAGCGCATGATACTATTATTGACTACAAAATCAGAGGTTTGAATATGTAGAACAAGTCAGTTGTTTTTATTATAAACAAAATTGATGTAATTTTGAAATTGATTCATATGTCATATAAGAAGTGCAGAAACACGTTCTATATTTTCATTGGAATAGACTACTGAAGAAGTTTCAATATGAGATACAGATATTCAACCATTAGTATCAAAGACAGTAGTTCAAGAATAAGTGACAGTTACTCAGTATTCTTCCCTAGTCAGTTTTCATAGTCAGATTTGAGCTGGAGTAGGAGAAGAAACGCCATTAAAAGCGTTAGTATCAGATACAACGTGGAGGAGATTTGCGAGAGCAAAGAGAGTGACGGCGAGAGCGAAGAGTTTGGTATTTGTTTTCATATTGCGTTTGATTATTTACGAGAACGAGCAGAAAGTTTGTATCAATACAAGAAGAGACCGAAAGCGACCGTAATCGTAGTGAAGAAGAGAAAGAAAGTAACAGTAGCAACTACCACGAGAAGACCGAATACATTTTGATTGACGAAGTATTCTCATCTATTGTTCTGAAAGGCGAGTTTGACATATCCAATTTCAGTAGGAGTAAATTCTTGATATAGGGATCCAGAAGAAGTAGGACAAGAAAGACCAGTTACAGTTCAAGAGTAGCTATCTATGGAAGAAAAAACGCAATCCCCGAACGATGTCGCGTAGGAGTTGGAATAGAATCCGAGAGAGAGTAGGAGGAGTAGGAGGGATAAATTTTTTTTTTTCATACTAGCGTTGAGTAAAGAAATTATGTGCCAAACCAGCGAGCATTCAGAGAAATGGAAGAACGCCTATACCAATGATCAAAGGAAACATAAAAGCTACTGGGTACATTCAATATGCTTGAAATCCGAGAGCGATGTTTGTGAATAGTGCTTGCATGATTGATAGAGATAAGAGTTCGAACCTCTCTATATTTTGAGTATAGAGAGAGGCGAGTCTTATCGACCGCCTTGCCCAACTTTTCGCATAACGATACCGATAACGAGAGCGACACCGACGAAGACCGCAAGGTATGGGAGAACGAAGATGAAAGCGTTCCAAAGATTGGATACGGCTACACCTACAGAGGTTCCAACTTGAGTCTTGTCGGCAAGGTCAAACGATACAGTACCAGCAGGTTGACCAGCAGGAAGTAGACCGTCTGAAACGGTAAGACCTACAGTGGAAACAGCAGCAACAGTAGCAAATGCTAGAGCCTGGAGTTTGGCTTTCTTAGAGCGTGCAACGGCAGAGGCTGAAAGGAGGAGTTCTTGTGCCTTTGACATAGACAGGAAGAAAAGGAATACAGACTATTTAGTCTGGGGAGTATTTGGCATCCCTTTGAGCCTACATACTATGAGAGAAGAAAATCCAAAAACTCATGTAGGCTCGAAGCGAGAACAAAAAAAAGCGCCCCCCAATCCGAGAACGCAAAAATGGATTTGGGGAGCGTTTGAGTGTAGTAAGGAGCAGTGTTGTGTTTGAGAGTTGGTTTCTATTCAGTAGTAGAAGTAGGGGAGAGGGCTTTGATAATGAGAGCAAAATCAGAGGATTTCATGTCTACTATGTTTGTCTTTTCTACATAGCCAAGTCCTTCTACAAAAATATCTTTCTTTTTTTGGATTGAGATCATGTCAGTTGTGTAAACTTCACCAGTTTTTTTATTGGTAGAAGTAATTGTATAATTCAGAACTTTTACTTTTCACTCATCTTTTTCAAAAATAGTAACTTTATCTGAAAATTCTGAATCTGATTTTTGTTTTTGTGTTCCAGCCATAGGAAGAAAGTAAGAAAATATTTGTTTTTACGAGAAGAGATATTTTGAGAAAGCGGGGATTTATTTACCTACCCAATTTGACGCGATACGCAAAATATCTCTATGGGGAATATAGAGGAATATTTTTATAAATCAAATAATAAATTTAGAAAGTAAAATTTATTTTATAACAAAGCTGAAAGAATAGAGGAAAGAGCTAGATTTTTTTTTCTTTAAATGAATACTCATGAAGAAGATATTTGATTTTATCACTAGGAGTCTTGATCTGAACACCGTGCAAAACAATAAGGAGATTATCTAATTGAATTTTCAAATCCTTATCAATAGCAATAGTGGTAAAATTATTCTTATCAAGTGCCATATATTTGCGTTTAATAGTACTGGGAAAGGATACAAGATAGTTTTAAGAAGTCAAAGAAAGTTATTTATGACCAAGAGCAATAGATAAAAATACAAAAAGAAATATTACGATTGTGATAAAAATTAGAAAATCAGTACAACTTCCTTTACCAGTGTTATGTTTAAGTAGTTTGATATTTTGGTTCTTATGATCATATATCTATCATCTGATTGAGGTACTACAGGTTCATTTTTTCCACTAGCTCTGTGATATTCTCTAAGTCAATTAAATTCAGATTGATACTGTTGTTTTTTCTCGTTCTTAAATGGCTTCCAAGGATTCAAGTACTTATCTGAGTCACTATAATAACGCATTTGTTTAATCCAATCTTGCAAAGGATATTCAGCATTGAATTTAAGAAGCTCATTACAATCTACATAATCAATAATATGCTCATCGCAAAAATCCTTTGCAGGTTGAGTCATTCGTATAGTTGAAATAAATATGAGCTTGCAATCATGTTTATGTCTAATATCAGCAACATCACCATAAAACTCAGCAACATGAGATTTATGGATATCTAAAGCCTCCCACTTCTTACATTGAACAATAAGATACGTTTCAGTGCCATCTTCATTTCTACGAATAGCTTTAACATCAATTCACTTATCATTCATTCATCAAATACGATATGCGGAAAATCAATATTTCGGTTGTTTAAAAAAATCAGTAACATACTGTTCAAAGCCGTCTGGTTTAAGACGATCAATAAATGAAGCAATTATTTGAGTGTCTTGATATGAATATCAAGAAGATTTCAACTCCGAATGGAGTCTTCTAAAATTCAGTTTTTGCATAATAATATAAAAACATATTACAGATTTAGAGTCAAAAAATCCCCTTTTTGAGAAAGGGGATTTTTTTAATCGAAGGGCTTTTGAATTACATGGACAAATCAAGATAAAAAAGGAATTGTTTTTTTTAATGATGTGTTTGTGGTGTTTTTTTGAGAGGGTGGAGACGGACCGTCAGAAACTCTACGAGTTTCATACAGTCTTCGCTTTGCTAATGTCAGAAAATTTTCAATTTTCATACATTTGCTTTGCGTTAAGTGTCAGTAACTTTGCAAGTTACATACACTTTGCTTTTCGTTCTAACGAACTCAAGCTATCAAGATTCTTTTAGATTTGTTTGATTTATTTTTTATATAAAGGAAAAATGATGTTTTGAGGGCAGAACTATTTTTTTTGGAGAGTATCTTTGAGGGGCTGAGGTAGTTTAGTCCAGTCAGTAGCTTCTCTGAGAGATTGGAGTTGGAGCCAAGAGGCTCGGTTTGAGTAAGTGATCTGTTGGATTTGCTGTTCGAGGGTTGGTTTCGGTTCAGTAAGAAGGTGAGTGAGAGCGAGAGTGAGGATGATGACCATAGCACACGTTGCATAGAATAAGTTTTTTTGAGAGAGGAGGTTGTTTTGATATCCTCTATTCTTATTCTGGTGTTGGTTGTTGTTCTGTGTGTGTGGGGTTGTATGGTGTAAATCCATAGGAGGAAAGATAAATTATTTGTTTTTATTTTGTTTAGCGATTTTTGCTTCTAATTTCAGTACATGTTTTTCAAGGCATTTAGAATAAGCCCTATACGCCATAAGTGTCTCATCTTCAGAGAGAGGAAAAAGATATGAGAGCATATCAAGAAAACGTTCAACGTGATTGAAACTATTTGATGAGCTTTTCATGTTCTAGAAGATTACGAAGATTTTTTATTCTAATTTTACTCTTTTCCTTTATTGCTTTTTGAGCTTCTGTTTTTCTAACAGCGATATCTATGAGAATAGAACCAGAGCGAAAAAGGGAATTGAGAATATGTTGATTTTCGTATCTTTTTTCTTTGAGTCTGGTGTACTCTCTGTCGAGTATGACTTTCTCTTCTGGAGTAAGTACGGCATAAAGATTTTGTACGTCTTCTTGAGAGTAGTCGAGCATGTAACGTGCTTGAGTCTCTATCATTTGTTTTTGTTGTTGTGTCATGGGTCAAAAGAATTATTGAGGTAGTGTTCAGTACAGACTTTAGTAAGTCGTTCGCCATAGTGTTGTATGAGTCTGATGAAGTATTCACGTTCTGATTTAATCATCGTATAGTTCTCAGCATAGGCGAAAGCCATTTTGAGATACAGTCCAGACTTCTCAGCGGAAATTCAGCGGACAAGAGTGTCAATTCGTTCGGGCTTGTCGGTACGATCTAGAGGACAACCAAGATTGTGAAGTATGACTTGAAAGTCGAGGTCGTAGAGTGAAGAGAAATAGTCACAGGCTTGCTGGCGTATGTATTGCAGGAGTCAATTGATAGAAGAATCGACCAGTTCGTTTATAGCTTCTGATTTTTTTCTAAACTCAATTCGAGTAATAGGAGAAGTTTCTCTGATATACTTCCTGAATGGAAGTTTGTCGGAGTTGTCTTTGAGCTTATGCTTGTTCTTTTCGAGAATGTCGAGTTTCTTATCGTACAAGCAGAGTTCGTGGCGTTTCACTTTCGTATTGGTGTAGGTGGGAGTGTCGCCATATCTGATGATATGGGACTTCTTGTACTTAGTTTTAGTGTAGGGAATGAGGTCAGCAACCGTAAGTCCAAGGATATCGAAGCAATAGTCTATCCGAGAAACAATCTTGTTTTTGGTAGGGTCAATTGCGAAGAGTTCGAGGAAGTACGGAAAATATTCTTGATAGAATACCCAGAAGAGACCAACAAACTCTATATCAGAGAAAAAGTTTCGGTTCTTTTTGGTTGAGGGTTGCTTTATGTGGATATACGCTATCAGGTTGTTTTGCTCGTCTAGGATGTGGAGGACTTTGAGTTGAGAACCTGCGACCAGTCCAAAGAATTGAATCTTGAATCAGAAGTCGAGGGGGAATATGTCGGAATTTTCTACAAGTCAGTTGAGAGTTTCGAGAGTTTCAGATACTCCAAGTCGAACAGTTAAGAAGTCTATGTTTTCATAGAAAAGACAGAGTTCAGGAAAGGTTTCGAGGAATTTGGAAGTATTTAGTATTTGTTGTTGTTTGGGTTTTCGCATCGGGAGTGGCTTAATTGGTCTTGCCGGGTCTTGAAATCCAGCTCGTAATTTGGGAGTTCAGTGGTACCAATCGGGATACATTATCTATGTATCCCGATATGTAGCATTTTTCGTTAGAGAGGAGGTACCAAGATAAGAGACAATTTAGAATAATTGAGAATACCAAAATGGAGTTCATAATTATTGTGAAGAGTCTTGATATGAGGTATTTAAGGATTGAGTAGATCATCCAGAGTTAAAGTTAATTGGTACACGTTCAATTCAATAGTAAGTAAGATTATTTTCTCGATATTCGAAAGGAATATATTTTAAACTTTGCCACCTTAGAGATTCGTAATCTTGAATGATAAAGTCTCTCTCTTCTTTTGTATCAAAGAAAGTTAGACTATCAAAATTTTCTCAAATTTCGTATCAGTCACAAAAATAGTCGTTTACATACATCCAAGTATGTAAACAAGATTTTGGAGAGAGTAAATGAAGTCTTCTGTAGCTTTTACCATTGTATTTGATATGAAAGGTACGAGGGTCAAAATAAAGTGAGAGCTGGTCCATATACTATTTCTTAGCTCGTCTTTTTTTCTTTGCTTTAAGTTTCTGTTGAGTAATGCAAGCAAGGTGGTGTTGTTCATTATTGCTTTTTACTTTTCAAAGAATTTTTGCATAAGTTCGACGTTGAGAGCGGTTTCACTCTGGATTTGCAATATTTTTGAGAATAAATTCTTGTTGTTTTTTTTGTCTTTCTTCTTCCATAAGTGCATGAGATTTGTAAATTCAAACCATAAAAAATAAATTAACGATATAAATTGTTGTTTCAGAAGTCTTGTAGGTGTTCTTTAATTTCATTAATGTTTGATTCTAAGTAGTCAGTAACATCAAAAGGCTCCGAAGTTTCAGAATACTTACTCAAGATAGTTTGAAATTTTTGTGTAAGTTCATTTAAACTTTTAAAATCTGTTTTAGATAAACGATGATTAGCAGAAGACATAGAAGGAAAATTTAATGATAAAGATAAGAGGAAGAGAAGCGACAAAGTCGTTACTCTTCCTCAGGGGAAAAGTATAGATCAGTAACATCGGCAAGTTTATATTTGGTACTCCCCGACACGGAGACAGATAAACTGTCTTTCCGTTTTCGGGTACCCCCCCAAATAAAAACTATGCCTTTGGAAGTTTTATTGAAATTTTAGGAACAAAAAAACAACCAAAAATTTGGTTGCATATTCCAAGTATAAGTCGGCCTTTAGACCTTGTGTCGTTTGAATAGAAAAAACACAGTTTTGATACTGTGTTTTTGCCTTTATAGTGCGATTATGGTGGCGAGGAGTAGAATCGAACTACCGACACAAGGCTTTTCAGGCCTCTGCTCTACCACTGAGCTACCCCGCCAAGGGTTATTCGTGCCGACATCTTATGAAAAACCTCCCGTTTCGCAAACTTTTTTTTGAGATTACCTCAGTACCTCTTCGAAAACAAAATTTACAAAATTTTCTCATCAAATAAACGCCCCACTACCCACCCCACCGCTCTTTTGCCCATTGTCTCAAGTGCTTTTCATCCCGAATCCCAAACTTCGTATCGATCGTATTTCCCGCAACCACGATATGTACCGCCGACACAAATTCTTGCTGTCGAAGATATTCCTTGAGATCAAGGAGATCCTGCTTGCTCGCATGCTTAGGAATCTCAAGTATCACTGGTTTATTTACGATAGTCATCACACCTCCGTCAACCATCTCTCCCGCCACTTTCTTTCTCACCTTATGTTTTGGATCGAAGAGATTCATCTCTTGAGCCTGCGCACGAAGGGTAGTAATCGTAAAAGTCTTCACCGTTTGAGCGATAATCGAAATCTCGCCATTTTCTTCATTGCACTTGAGGTTACCTTCGACGACGGCGATGAGATTATCTTGGAGGAGATTTCCGAGAGCTTCGTAATCCTTGGGGAATATCACAATACTGAAACGGAAATGAATCCCATCACAAAGTGCCACGCACATAAGTTTTCCGGTTTTAGTTTGGATTTTTCGGACCGATTGGATGTATCCGATATAGCGAACTCGTGTGAGTTTTTCCTTCTCTTTGGATTTTGGTTTCTCGACATCATCAGCGGGAGGAAGAGGAGTGACTGGCTTTTTAGCGATTTCTGCCACGGGCATCGGGGTATCACCTCCATCTTCCGCATCGCTTGGATTTTCTCCACCTTCCGGGGCAGCAACTACCGTTCGAGTGAGTTCGGCTAGCTCAAAATCTTTGAGAAATTGTTGTGCGGTTTCTTTACCAATAGTTCGGCGTTCGATGAATGGCCCGAGTCCGTCGAGTCCGTGTCCAGAGACAGAATATCCGATACTGAGTTTTTCTCCGGTAATCTTCTCCTCGTACGACATGACGGGGGATTTCTCAAGACTAAATTGCAGGTGAGCAAAACTGTTGTCTTCTCCTCCCATGTCAAAAAGTCCGATTTGGGAACTCGCTTTTTTGCCTTCGAGCTCTTTGGTGTAGGAAGTCATGGTTCCTATGGATTTGAGGAGGCTTCCACGTTCTCCAAATCGATCCAGGGCTCCCGAGAGAATCAGCGCTTCGAGAGATTTCTTGTTGATCACATCACCTCCCGTCTGACCCATGAGATCAAGCAGGCTTCCATAAGGTTTTTGTTGTCGTCCCTTTTGAATAGTTTCGATCGGACCATCTCCGAGACCCTTGATCGCTTTGAGACCAAAACGAATATTTTGCTTGTCGATAAAAGTAAAATGCTTGCGAGATTCGTTGATATCGGGAGGGAGGATCTCAATATTTTTGCTCGTACATTCGTCGATTTCCATGGTGATACGCTCCATATCATCCTCATCTGAAACCATAAGCGCTGTCATAAACTCGGCCGGGTAGTACGCCTTGAGGTACGCAGTTTGGTACGAAATGAGCGCGTAACAAGCGGCATGAGATTTGTTGAATCCGTACCCCGCAAATGGCTCAATAATGTCTTCAAAGATATACTTTGCGAGATCCGTGCTGTGACCTTGAGTATTCGCTGCCTTGATAAACTTTTCTTTTTGCTCCATGAGGAGGTCGATTTTTTTCTTACCGATAGCTCGTCGGAGGATATCCGCCTCTCCGAGTGAAAACCCTGCAAACGCCTGAACGAGTTGCATGATCTGCTCCTGGTAAACCGCGATTCCTTGGGTAGGTCGAAGAATGGTTTCGAGGGATGGGTGTGGATAGGAAACATTTTCCTTTCCGTACTTTCTGGCGATATACGTCGGGATATACGCCATTGGTCCCGGACGATAGAGGGAAACCATCACAATGATATCTTCAAAGGTATTTGGCTTCAGTTCGCGGAGGTACTTGCGCATCCCGGCGGATTCAAACTGGAAGACTCCCGTGGTGTCACCATCCGCAAAGACCTTGAAGACTTTGGCATCCGTCATGTCGAGCGTGAGGAGGTCGACTTCTATGCCGTTATTTTCTTTGACGATTTTGAGACACCGCTTCATGATGGTGAGATTTCGGAGTCCGAGGAAGTCCATCTTCAGAAGCCCGAGTTCTTCGAGGGGATATTGAGAAAGTTGCGTTACGGTAGTCGTCGTGTCTTTTGGTGGATGCTGAAGTGCACAGTAGTTGGTAATCGGTTCTGGCGCAATAATAACCGCACAGGCATGAACTCCGAGTTGTCGGACAGATCCTTCGAGTTTGAGCGCTTGGTCAATAACTTTTTTGTAGCGCGTATCAGTATCATACGCTTGTTTGAATTCTACCGATTCTTGGAGTGCATCGATGAGCTTGGTTCCCGGACGAGAGGGGATATAGCTCGCGAGTAGATTCATCTCGGCGAAAGGGATTCCGAGGGCTTTCCCCGCATCTTTGACCGCCGCACGAGCTGCCATAGTTCCAAAGGTACAGATTTGAGCGACGCGGTCGGCACCGTATTTGTTGCGAACATATTCGAGTACTTGGTCTCGGTCTTCATCCGCGAAGTCCACGTCGATATCTGGCATGGAGATACGAGCAGGATTCAAGAATCGTTCAAAAAGGAGTCCGTAGGGAAGGGGATCGATGTCCGTAATCCCCGAAACATACGCAAGAATCGCCCCCGCAGCCGATCCTCGACCCGGCCCCACCGGAATTCCATGATCTTTGGCCCAGTTGATGAAGTCGGATACAATGTTAAAATATCCGTTAAATCCCATGAGATCAACTACCGTAAGCTCGTATTCGAGTCGATTGATACGTTCTTGTTTGCGAGTATCCCAAGAAGCAATGAGGGTTTTTTTTGTAGGAGTTTGGTAGGCAAGTGACCGCTCAATCAGCTCATCGAGACTCATGTCTGAGAGTTTCTTTTCTGGTGCTGGCACCATTTGTTTGTGGACAAATTCGGTGATTACTTCCTCAGAAATATCAAACTGGTAGCGATGATTGAGGCCTCGGTAACAGATACGACGAAGATTCCACTCTTCGGCATGGAGAGTTTGAGCGCCTTCAGGTAGATGTTTGAGATAGTCTTCATATTCGAGTTGAACATCAGCATCGAGCTCAAAAGCAGGAATGAGGGTTTTCCCATATTCGATATGTAGGTCGATAGATTCCGCGATTTTGACAGTATTTTTGACCGCTTCGGGCACATGAGCAAAAATTTCTGCCATTTCCTCAGGACTTCGTAGAGAATAATTCCCTTCAATAAGCGTTGCTCGGTCGGGGTCTTCGATAGATCGTCCATCCCCAATACAAGAGAGGAGATCCTGAGCTTCGTTATCCTCGGGAGTGAGGTAGTAAGCATCGTTGGTCGCCACCAGTGGGATATGAAATTCTCGAGAAATTTTCACCAAAGTGTCGTTGATTTTGGTTTGAGCACCTCGATCCGGATGCTCGATAATTTCGAGATAAAAATTCTCTTTCCCAAATAATTCTTGATAAAACTTGATACGTTCGAGGATGAATTCGGTCGATTTTCCCGTGGTTACGTGCTGAGCAATTTCTCCAAAATGATTTCCAGAAAGTGCGAGTAAATCCCCTCCATACTGCTTCAGTAGGTCAAAGTCGATACGAGGCTTGAAATAAAATCCGTTCAAATAGGATTCACTGACCATCTGGATGAGATTTCGATATCCGTTGATATTTTTGGCGAGGAGAACGATTTGGTAGTTGGAATTATCCTTGTCACGATTGGATTTACCTTTGGAAGCAATCGTACACTCCACCCCGATAATCGGCTGAATTCCCGCTTCTTTGGCGTATTTATAAAACTCAAAAGCTCCGTAGAGATTGCCTGCATCCGTAATAGCAACGGCTCTCATCCCGAGTTCTTTGGCGCGGGCTACGAGCTTTTTTGGGGTTCCAAGGCCTTGGAGAAAGGAATAGTGGGTATGATTGTGAAGGTGGACGAAGGTCATGGAAAGTGATTTCGGGAATCGGGTATTTTGATGGTGGATTGTAGCTTTTTTTGCTCGAATGAAAAGGGAATTGGAAAATTTGAAAAATCTCCCGACCGTTGGTGACGGCGGGAGATATATTAGTATTCTTTCGATATGTAATTGTTATTGTTGATAATTTTCCTATTCGCAAGATTTTTTCATAAATATAGATATATTTACCTATAAGATTTTAGAGAGTTTCGAAAAATAGTATTTATTTTCAACATAATACATATTGCCCAGCAGAAACAGTACCACTACTTATAGTAGACCAGTTTCATCAAGTCATAGGATGATAAGAATACCAAGTAACATCAGAGCTATTATAAAATGTCTGTCAAGAAGTTCGTGACCCATATCTTGCATAGCTTAACATAGTATCAGAACCACTCATACCTCCTGTCATCCAAACAACTCATCCTGGCCAAGCATCCGTTAATATACCATTCATCCACGGTCAAGTTGGATTATATTGATCGCTCCAGTAAGTTGTTGCATTGTACCAATTTCCTTGACTAGAACTTCCATTATGTTTTGGAACTTGATAGCCATAATTTGTACAAATAGCATTGTAGGTACTATAACTATCTGCTCATCCTATAGTATGAGCAGTATTTGCTAGAACTAGTACAATCGTTCTACATCATGCACATGCTGGTACTATTCTAATTTCATTTATTACACAACTACCCCCATTCCAACTAAATCCACCCCCACACTTAAACTGACACGTATTCGTAACTGGACTCGCAGAATATCCAGCCGTGACTGCACTGAGAGTAGAAGCACCAGCTACGGAATAACTCGCAGTATTATTAAAATACACCGCATTACTTGGAA
>JAQTZK010000089.1 GCA_028687815.1 Candidatus Altimarinota bacterium
TATCTTGATGTACTTAATCGTGAATTAGACTACATTGCTCCAGCATTAGATTTTAAACTTGGATTCTTAGAGGCTCGTCAGATTGATGTTGATTTTCGTAATGGTAGTATCTCACGAAGAGCTTTTGAAACAACTTATAAAAATTCACTTTCCAAAACCGCTTTCTTTGGGGAAATTGAAGATAAAACTGGGGCCTGTGTCTTGATTGACGTCAAAGGAATGTTTATCAAAAACTGCAACGCATTTATGAAATTAAGTGATGAAATTGCCGAAAAAGAGACGAAAGTATCAATTTTAGATCGACTAGACGTACTCGGTAACATTACCCGATCATTTATACGTGGCACTGATGAGATCAATGGATACTATCCAAATATTCTTTGTACACATGGTGGTGATGAATTTATGTTTTTTATTGAACACGCCAAAGCAAGTAGTTTACCAGATATACTCAAGCAGGCTCGAGATTCACTAGGAAATGAAGGGTTTGATATTCGTGCATCGGCAAGATTAGGCTTCGGATCAAAAGAAATTTTTAATGCACTCGACGGAGAGACAAAAATTGCTAAAATTGTGGAGGCTATCGGTCGTTTACCAAACGGAAGCACTCCTTCATTTCTTCGTCATATCGAAGTATCTGCAGAATCATTTTCTCCAGACTACATTGTCAGTGAACTCCAAAGAAGACGTAAGTTTGTAGAATTTGCGCTATCAAATATCGCAAATGATACTGAAATTTGTAATTTCATAGAACTACGTTGATTGAAAATCAAAATAGAAAAGACCTGAGGTGACAGTATAAGAATTCAAGCTCTGCCGATCGAATCAAATCCCCTTTAATTCTCAAAATATGCAAAATCGTATTCCTGAAAAAATACTAGGTGATTCAACACAAATTCAACAAGGTATTGCTATGCTATTGCAGGATTTAGAGATGGAACTCCCTATTAAGTCAAAGCTTATTCTTTGACTTATTTCTCCAGAAAACTTTACTGAACTCAATGAGGCACATGCAGATTTTTTCTTAAATATCTTTACCAATGCTCACTTGAGTCCTCGTCATGAATTCACAGTACTCCCTGATGATCTTGGTCGTATAAGTTGGGTAAGCTTTATTACTGATCAACTCGCTTTGCACTATGGAACATCAGAAATCGACATACCATATGAAGATAAAGAAAAAATATATGCAGAATTTCTTATCTATGTTCAAAATTTTCCAAGAAATCAAATAGAAGCTCTTGATGAAATCACACCCATTTCTGAAACCACGAAGCAATCACTAAATAATATTGTTTCAGAGTAACCTATACACAAAAGAAAAAAATGGAAACGGAATATAAACCGTTTCCATTTTTTTATGAAATTTTATAGCGTAGTTCTTTATGCTCAAAATTTGAACAGCATCACATCACCATCTTGCACAATATATTCCTTTCCTTCCATTTTTACTTTTCCCTTTTCTCGTGCGGGAGCCCAACCTCCAGATTCTACCAAATCACTCCACTTCACCACATCGGCTTTGATAAATTTTTTCTGAAAATCGGTATGAATCACGCCGGCCGCTTCTGGTGCTGACCAGCCTTTATGAATAGTCCAAGCACGAACTTCGATTTCACCCGCAGTAAAATAGTATTGAAGTCCCAGTAAATCGTAACAAGTCTTAATTACTACATCAGTAGGATTAAAATGAATATCGAGAGATTCGAGATATTCCTTTCGGTCCGCTTCCGAAAATTCCATCATTTCTAGCTCAAGTTTCGCACTAATAGGAAGTACGGGTGCCTTGGCTGAGATACCCGTAAGTGCACGAAGTTCCGCTTCGGTTTGCAGTACTCATGATTCATCAACATTCACCGCATAAATAAAAGGTTTGTTCGTCAAAAGAAACAAATCTCGGAGTAGTTCAGATTCTTCTTCCGTTCTTTCAAAATCTATAGCAAGCTCACCGGATTCAAGATGTGGTTTGAGTCGAGCGTATATTTCAGTACGAGCCTTGGCGTCTTTGTCTCCTGATCGAGCCTTTTTATCATTGTCACCCATACGTCGCTCGAGTGAGTCGAGATCAGCAATAATAAGTTCAGCATTGATAACTTCGATATCTCGTTTAGCATTTACGGAGCCGTTGACGTGATGTACATTGGTATCAGAAAAACCACGAACTACCTGAAGGATAGCATCAACTTGTCGGATATGAGATAAAAATTTGTTCCCCAGACCCTCACCTTTTGAGGCTCCTTCAACGAGTCCAGCAATATCAACAAACTCTACATGAGCTGGTATTATTTTTGCACCATTTACCGTGGCTCGAAGTGCTTCCAGTCGATCATCATGCACGTTTACAATACCCACGTTCGGTTCAATAGTACAAAACGGAAAATTGGCTGCTTCTGCAGCGTATGACTTGGTAAGTGCATTAAACAAGGTTGATTTCCCTACATTGGGAAGTCCGACAATTCCTACTTTCATAATTTAATAAGTTTCAGTAATAGATTGATCTTGTACTGTAGTACGCTGCGCTGGAATAGCATTTAGTTCTCGAAATACTACGACAAAACCTATAATAGTCATGACTAGTAAAACAAGTCCGACAAATCGGGTCACTGGACGTACATGAGTCGAGTATTCTCGAAACTTGTAAATATGAATCTTAGCGATGAGATAAAAACTCCAAACGAGTAGGAGAATGGTCACCAGAATCGCAAAATACATCCAAAATGCTAACATGAATGTATCCTATCGAAAAAAACCGAAAAAACAAAATTATATCGGAGCAATGAGCGTAAAATACTCATTTTTCTTTTTGAGCCAACGAGGAGATTGTCGACAGAGATTGTCAGAATCTCGCATATCAAAAAGAAACTCCTTGATTCCCTCTTCGAGAAAGATAGTATGTTGACTTCCTTTTACAAAAATTACTTTAGGCCCCTCAATTTCATAAAGAAGCTCTCGAACCCGCTGACCAGCAATCTTGGAGTTGGCAAAATGGAATACTCGCGATATTCCAAGTGATTCCTGTAATGAAGTGAGTACATATTTCTTCATATCATCTCCTACTAATACCACAAAAGCTGGGGCTAGTGCTATTACTCGCTCGGCTATGTCCCTGTGGAGCTCTTCTGAATCTTTTCCAAGCTCTCGCATATCACCAATAAACACCGCCTTGCTCAGTTCATCTGGTAACTCAGATAAATACTCTATTCCAGCAGCAATGGCTTCATGACTTCCATTGTAACTTCCATCGATAATAGTCGTATCATTTACTCCATGAAGAATACTTCCCCGTCATTTCTGTGGAACTAATTCTTCAAAGACTGAGGTAATTTCTCGAATATCTCGATCCAAAAATTTGGCAATAGCAAAGACTGGAAGTATGTTGTATGATTGATGAGATCCCACAACTGGTACTTTCACTGGAATACAGACATCAGACATTTCTACTTCAAATACCAGTCACTCTAAGGTAGATTGGACTTGAACTGCTCGAAAATCCACGGGTTCTACTGATTTTTTTCCAAATGATAGTACATGTTCATGTGGATGCTCTGATATATATCGACGAATCTTAGAATCATCCGCATTGATAATACACCGTTTTGATTTGGGTATCAGTTTAAATTTTTCAGCCACATATTGATCGTAACTCTCAAAATTCTCAATATGATTACGAGAAATAGCTAGAATAACAGAAACATCTGGTTCACATATACTCGTCAAAAAATCCATTTCTCCTGGATGATCTATTCCATACTCAAGCACAAGATACTTTGGGTATTCCTTAGCAAGAAAAGCGAGATAGATACCTTTGATGAATACAGATATCCACAAAAATGGATTACTGTGAGGCGACGAAGATTGCATAATAGTCAATGGAACCCCATATTCCCCATTGTAGTTGTGCATAGAAACACCTACATTATATCCTCCATATAAAGCTCCCAGAGCATCCGCAAGAAAATGTGCAGTAGTTGATTTTCCCACGGTTCCAGTAATAGCTACCACAAACGGACGGTGGCGGCGAATAATCCGAATCGAAATGACTCGGAGTATATAGAGTACGAATAGTTTCATAAAACGTGCCAATTATAGCGAACTAAAAAATAAGTCAAAACATTGATTTTTAGGACTTCAATGGTAATTCTCTTAAAAGTCTATTTGCGTTCATACAAAACTCTCTATAATACAAACTAAATATTCGTTACACCCCCGCTTATGGCGCAAATCGTAAAAGATGGTTTTGTTTTTACCATTATAGATGAAATTGAACAGCAGTACGCTGAGCTAGTTAAACTCGTTCTTGCCACAGAAAGCATGGACAATTCTGAGAAACAGTACTGGTTCGATATTCTTCCTTCTATGACGGATGACCAAATTGATCGACTTTTCGATATTCTCGAAACGGAACGAAAAAAATTGGAAGAATTAGAAATCAGATACCAAGAAGAAATTCGAAACCTC
>JAQTZK010000011.1 GCA_028687815.1 Candidatus Altimarinota bacterium
AAAGATGCAATTCACCAACTTGGACTTACAGATGGAACCAAAGCCTATCTCGATATCATCGATGACTGTACCAAAAAACCAAATGAATGCGTACGCTATATTCAAGATAGCACTTCTCCGGATTATCAAATTCAGGCACTTCGTGAAACTATTCAAAGTGCCAAAGGGACCTCTGACGATGAATTATATATTAGAACACTTCTCATTGGAAAACTCTTTGAACAAAAAGCCTACTTAGCGGTTCAAAAAATAGGATTGAGTATATTGGAAACTCGACCAAACTACAAAGTAGTGCTCAAAATAGTAGGATATAGCGGGTATGAACTGGGTGATTACTCTGGTGCTGCAAAGTATTTGGAACAATACTATACTTTAGAGCCCAAGGATGTTGAAGTAGCGTACATGCTTGGTATAGTAAATTACTATAAGGCTGATTATTCTACTTCAAATCTGTATTTCAACAGTGCTGTACTCAATGGATATACCCCAAAAACCGAACTAGAACGACGATTGGTATACAACTATGTGCTCTTATGAGATACTACTTGAGCTTTCAAAATTTTTCGATTTCTTTTAGATGAAGAAGATGTCATTGCGGAAGATTATCAAATTGCTCTTTTTATTGCAGAGCAAGCACGCGAATATTCAAAGGTATCACTTTGGAGTAGAAAATGATTGGGGAAATTTCCATATGATCCAATCTTACATACCTATTCGGGTATGGCTTCCCTCAGAACCCTAGATATCACAGAGGCGGAAGCCTCACTGCTCAAGGCATTTGAACTTGATAAAAAACAACCGATTACCTTATTGGAACTCGGAAGACTCTACTTACAAAAACAGCAATATGACGTTGCTCGAGACTATCTAACGAATACAATAGCCAGCGATCAATGAGGATATTTTGCAACAGAAGCGGAGAAGCTACTACCAACAATACCCGTATCAAATACGGGTTCAGAAGAATTATCAAGAGACACTAGTATAAGTTCAGATACTCCAATAATATCGACCGGAATGCCAGTAAGTTCAGATAGCGAAATTTCCCAATAATAATTGTTTCCGTATGTCAGAAAAAAAAGATGAAATCATCAACAATATCCAACGTGTTCCAGAAACACAAGTACATGTTTGACAACTTAAAGAATCTGACAAAAAAAAGCTTGAGTCAGATATTACTGACCGACTCAAGAAACTTGGGAAAGAAATGACTCATAAAGATATTCGTGAACTTATTACCGTTATAGAAACCTCCAAAAGTCTTGCTTCTCTCAAAGAAAAACTTGTTGGAATGAATCATGATACCGATGATAAGGTACTTCAAGAGATACTTAGGATAGCAGAATCAATACGAAAATGAGCTATTGAAGGTATCAAAGAACTTCGGGTGGATCTACGTGAAGTTCTTCGTAATGCACCTGTCGAACTGAAAAAGTGAGTATTTATATCTGAACAATTCAAAGGAATTGGAAAATTTGAACAATCAGAACTCGGTGAGAATATTGTGGTGGATATTGCTGGGTTTGGGATAGGGGCTATTGACTCCATTATGACTATTGCTCGACTGGTGGCCCATCTTTTGATAGATTTATTTTATCTCCCAAAAGACATTATACAATCTATTCAAAATAAAGACTCAAAAATATAATCTATTCCAAGGAGAGTATGCTCAGAAAGTTATCATGAGTTTGAGATACCTCATGATAGAGAATTTTGAGACCACATTGGGTATATATATTTCTCAATTCTTCAAGTTTGAATGCATAATAGTGTCGACTATGTCAACCAAAAGGAATATCAAGTACGGATCGAGAAATCCAATTATTTTCATAGCGAGTCGCGTTTTTCTGGTTTCTCAAATTCCAATTAAGTAGAACTATGATTCCACCTGGAGCAAGAAGTTTTTTTGCTTGGAATAATACGGTAGTTTGTTGTTTTGGATCAAGAATATGATGATAACTGGCTACAAAAAATACCGTGTCGAACATGGTCAATTTAAGAGCGTCAATGTGGGTCATATCACATAGTTCAAAACGATGTTCTGGATAACTTCATTTCGCAATATCCAAAAGTCCTTGGGTAATATCAATTCCGACATATTCGTCAACATTTTTAAGCACTCCCAATAATCTTCAAGAACCGCATCAAATATCGATTACTCTTCCTAACTTAGGATATCATTTATCAGTAATAATAGACAAAACTTCCTGGATATCAGGCCAAGGCTTTTTTCGAGTACGAGCAAAGGCTTCGGCAAAAGCATCGTACATTATATTTTTGTAATTTTTAGAAGTGATTCCATTCCGCGTTGTAATCGTTTTAATGTTGACGAAATACGACAAACATGAGCCTGATTACACTGACTGCCATGAGTACAAAGGGCAACATTCATATCTTCTCCCATGGCGAGGAGCACATCGTAAAGACTCGGTGAAGTGGGTATCAATACCACACCCCCACTTCTTCCTTTTTGCGAAAGACAAATTCATCCAGCAACTAATTGTTGCGATACTTTGCGTAATATGGGTTCTGGAATATGTAATTCAGATGATATATGTTTCAAAGCAATCATACCTGGATGATCTACTAAGTATTTTACCAAAAGGAGTGCATATTCCGAACGAGCCGTAAGTTTAAGCATGAGAACCAAAGATAGCATCCAAAGTTTTGGGATTTTTAGTCCAATTAGGCTCCACTCGAACTCGTAAAAACAGATGAACCGGTCGTTCATAAATTTCGAGCAATCTATGTCGAGCTTCTGTTCCAATTTGTTGAATCAAAGCACCTGCTTTTCCAATAACAATACGTTTTTGAGATTCACGCTCTACCACTATATAGGCGAGAATTCGTACCTGATTTTCTTGAACTTCGACATCCTCGACATGTACATATAACGCATGTGGAATTTCATCTTTAAGAAGAAGATTCGCTCTTTCTCGTATAATTTCACCTACACGATCATACACGGGGGTGTTCGTGTAGTCATCTGGATCAAACAATAATGGTCCTTCCTCTAAATGTTGAACAATAGATTCACATATTTGTGCTACAGGAATTTTACCTTTTTCGACAACAATGGCCGTATCTGGAATTTCCATAACATGTCGTAAGTCCATCTTGGTATAAATTTCTATAATAGGCACTCCAAGATGACAAATTTGTTTATCTATAGCCGCATCTTCTTCGCCAAGTGGTCGTGAAACATCTCGTACATGCAAAATAACATCGGCCAGTTTAAGAGAATTTTGTGCTTCTTTACGAAGTCGCTGTCCCATAAGATCATCGTGTAATTGAAAACCTGGGGTATCTATAAACATAATCTGTGAACTATCATCGGAATAAATACCCAAGAGGGTATGTCGAGTAGTATTGGGAACCTGACTCACTGGGGCGAGAGATTCACCTATACAAGCATTTAGTATAGTGGATTTACCAACATTTGGTCTTCCAACAATGGCAACGTAACCTACTTTCATGGTTTTGAAATAAATGATGACTTGAATTGATTTAACTTTTTTACAAGATTTTGACTTGCTGTAACTGGATTCATGCGCTCAAAGGTTTCTCCATTGATTAATATAACTGGAGAGTTGGCGCACTTCCCTTGACACAAGCAAGCTTCCACGGTAACATCGTAGTCAAACTTACGGATATCGGCATTAAGACGAGTTTCCAGATATATAGCCCCTCGTTCAGAGCAACTCTTCCCCTTACAAACCTGTACTTTCATGGGAGATTCATTTCCAAATACCATGTTCACTACACGATGCGTACACCTCAAAATCATCTTCAGTATCAATGGAAAATGAAGCCGTTACTTCGTCAGATAGACCAAAATAGACACGATCGACAACTTCACCATACTCGTCTCGTACTTCAATCCACTCAATCATATGATCACGATCTTGTGGATGTTCAACGCCTACTTGTCACACTCGAACTACGAGAGTTTCATCTTCTACCGTGTAAATAGGAACATGTTCTGACTCCAGTTCGGTCAAATCATTCGGATCTTCTACTTCTATAATAGATTCTTCTACTTCTATAAATATATCTTTTGATCCTCAACACTGCGGACACATAAAAATACTATCATCCGCCATTCAAAAAGGGGTGCCCGAAGGGATACCTAAATCAGGAAGACCAAGACGGGAATCATACAGAAAATGACATATAGTGCAGACAGCTTTTGACATAGTCTCTATCATGCGGAATTTTGAAAAAATGCAAGATTATCCTCTCTTTGACTTTTGACAAAAATCAATATCCTATTGGAAGAATACCGTATAGAAATGAATGCCATTTACATGGTCTTACCAGTTATAAAAAATGATTGAAAATCTACTCAGCCTCCTTGTGGGAGGCGCTCTTGCTGCAGGTGTATTGCACTTTATTCATATAAAATGAATTAAAAATATTAATCTAGAAGCGGAAGAACAGGCTAAAAAAATTGCTGAAATAACTATTGCACAAGGAAAAAATCAACAAGCTATTTTTCAGCAACAAATTAATGCCGACCGTGAGAAACTCTATGCGGAACGGAGTGAGTTCCGTGGTAAAGAGCAACGTATTGCGGAATTAGAACAAAAATTAATTGCTCGGGAAGACAAACTCGACATGAAATTTGAAGAAATTGAAAAAAAACTTGAGGCGGTGCGAACCAGAGAGGACAATCTTCAAAAAGAACGAGCACATCAAGACCAAATACTTCAAGAACTCCAAACAGAACTTTCACAGGTAGCCAAGCTCTCACCCGATGAAGCTAAACAACTTCTACTGAAACGAACAGAAGATCGTTATGAGCAAGATATTCTTAAAGTTATAGAAAAAAAGCGTAAAGAACTTCAAATACGAGAAGTGGAACTTTCCAAAGAAATTCTCATAAAATCCATGCAACAATATGCTGGAGATGTTACTGGGGAAACTACGCAAACTTTGATTCACTTAGATTCTGATGACATCAAGGGGAAGCTGATTGGGAAAGAAGGAAGAAACATCATTGCTTTCGAACGTGCTACTGGAGTTTCACTCGTTATTGACGATACTCCAGACACGGTTTTTATATCAAGTTTTGATTTATTTCGACGATATATCGCAAAAAAATCTCTCGAAGCTCTCATTGTAGACAAGCGAATCCAACCCGCTCGTATAGAAGAAATTGTTGAAGAAAATCTCAAGGAAGCGGAAAAACTTATCTACGATTTAGGTCAAAAAACACTTACTGAGATGGGAATTATCGGAATTCCCGATGAAATTATCCCGCTCATAGGTAAATTTAGATTCAGAACCAGCTATGGTCAAAATATCTTAATGCACTCCAAAGAGGTGGCTTATATCGCCGAGTCTATAGCTAGACTTATTGGTGCTGACCCCGTTCTTGCACTCAAGGGTGGTCTACTACATGATCTTGGTAAATCACTTGACCATGACATAGAGGGGACTCATCCAGAAATTGGAGGAAAAATTGCCAGAAAGTATGGACTTGATGAGCGACTTATTAACATTATTGAAGGACATCATGATGGAGTGCCTCAAATTTGTATTGAAACAAAAATTGTTCAAATTGCTGATGCTATAAGTGCCGTGCGTCCAGGAGCACGACGCATGAATGCTGATGATTATGTGAAACGTATTCAAGAGATGGAAAATATAGCCATGAGCTTTAGTGGTGTTTCCAAAGCATACGCCCTATCAGCTGGAAGAGAAGTTCGCGTTTTTGTTGATGCTGATACTATTTCCGACCTAGAGGCAGAAAAACTGGCTCAAGAAATTGCTGGATCTATAGAGGCAAATCTCAGTTATCCAGGGGAAGTCAAAATAAATCTTATACGCGAAAGAAGAATTGTTGAGTATGCTCGTTAATATCTAAGTGTTCCCATGTATCCATATTTTTTCTTTCCGTTTACTGAATTTAAGATTTTTACTTTCTGACTCTGACTTTCACTCTCGTTCATTGCCTTCATTTATATGTTGAGAAAGATGAGTAAAAAAACTGGGGTAAATCAGAATTTTTTTGCTGGTAATGCGCTACTATTTGTAGGATCTACTTTCTTCTTTTCTCGTCTCTTTTTTATTATATCAGAATGGTCAGACTATAAATATCTTATCCAAGATCGAATTGTGAATTTTTTCTTTATGACGGATTATAATCTGTCATTTATCTGAGGAGTATTTGGATTTTTATTGGTTTTAATCTACCTTATTTACCGATATCAACAAAGTCATGAAAAATATATAGATGTAATTGTAGTGTCTTTTTTCTTTGCGGCAATCATTGGATATCTTGCCGCATTGTTAGGTGGGCAAATATATGGTAAGCCAACTGGATTACCTATTGGAATAGTATACCAAGGTGAGACTATGAATATACCTTACACTTCGGCGGTCATACCTTTAGCTCTTTTTTATTCTCTACTTTCTTTCACTACATTTACTTTATTATATATAGCTAAAGAACTTAATAAAATACCTGGATTTATTGGCTATATGGGTATTGGAATTTTTTCTATTATACTCTTGGTTGGTGAATTTTTCTCTGGAACCCAAGATGTTTTTCACTCACTTATAGGAATTAATCTCACCCAAGTTGGAGCTATTATAGGTATCTTTACTTCAGGAGCATGGCTCTTTCGAAAAATTCGAAAAATAAAATAATATCAATATTTCCAGGCTTTTGAAGTGGTAAATATTTTATATTTTATGCGTTTGTATTTCTTTTTTCGTGTACCATTCTCAGTCTCCAACTAGAGAATATCCTCATTTGGTCAATCAGTATTTCTCTAGGTATTATAGGTATTGGGTTTATTTCAAAAAACCCAGCCATTAGTTTTGGCAGTGCACTACCAATGGTGGCGGGCCTGCTTATTTATACAGATATTCAATATCTCTATAATCAACAAAATCAAGTACAACAACTGATAGCCTGATCTGCTCATATTTCAGCTACAATAGTAGATCTCTGAAGCTCAAAAAAAGGAAAGCAACGAGCTACTTTAGAACTATCAAATGGGAATATTGTCTATAGTTATATTCCTTCTCATTACAGTATCCTTCTTTGAAGAGAAATTCAGTTAGAACAACCAATTTTTCTCAGCTGATGATTAATGCAGCTATCTCGTGGAAGCATGTGAGAGCTGAAATATTCAAGTTTCTCTCTTTGAGAAATAGCATCAGACTATTATTTACTGGTATTTAAAAGTAATATTATAGAGCGTATCCGTAAAATATTTCCACCACCAGAATCAGCCCTACTTACGGGCATTCTTATTGGAGATGATGGTCTTATGGATGAAGATTTTACTAATCTCTATCGAAGTATTGGATTGAGTCATATTACCGTGGTAAGTTGATCAAATATTGCTGCAGTGCTCGCAATTTTATATATTCTCTTGAATAGTTTTACGCTTCATATTCGAGTCATATTCAGTCTTCTTTGAGTGGGAATGTATGTACTTATGGTAGGAACTGATCCACCAGTATTACGTGCCTTATTTATGGGAAGCATATCCTTGCTCGCACTTACCTATGGTGAACGGGTAGATGCACTTCGTATACTCTTGTGTACTGCCATAGTTTTGGTTATAATATCGCCATTGAGTCTTATATATGATGCTGGGTTTCAGTTATCATTTCTCGCAACACTGGGAATACTCGTAAGTTTACGACTCTTCAAAAAAAGAAGTGTCATTATTCAGGCTATTTGAGTAAGCATATTTGCTGGTATTTGGACACTTCCTATAAGTATAGGAACGTTTTGATCTTTCCATCTTTGGTCTATTCCTGCCAATATTTTAGTGGGTCCAGCAGTAGAAGCTTCCATGATGATGGGATGACTTGTAGTATTTCTTGATACTATATATTCTCCTCTAGGATATATAGTAGGTTACATTCCCTATTTTACCTTACTTTGGATACAAAAAATAGCAGAAGTATTTTCTCAATTACCTCTTCAAGTTCAATTTTCTGAAGAAATTCAGCCAGCTATAGCCTTTCTTGTATTCTGAATTACCATTTGATTTTCCCTCCGGTATCTACATCTTCCAAATCCATCTGACGAATCTTACGTTCCATCTGATCAATAATAAATGCTGCATAGGCAGGGAGATCTGCTGTTGGCTCAATGCGAAGTGCTGTAAAAAACAATGAGAGAAATTGGCTCAAAGATCGCACCAATACATCACGCTTTGGTCCATGAATTTGTTCTATAAATCGCTTAGTCATAAGACTAGATACCTCTTGAGTAATGATCACGAAGACCATTTCTAGCCAAAGATTAATATAATTTTTCTCGTCTGGTGTAAGAATGTCTGCATGAAATATTACCAAAGATTTACGTATTGGAAGTAAGGGGAAGGTATTTGCATAGCCAAATTCTCAAAGCACCATTTCCATAACCTTTGTATCAATAATAATACAAAAACTAATAATAATATTAGAAGGTATTCCCTGTTCCAACATTTCCAGCACAAAAGGAAGCGCCGCATTTTGATCATCATGCTCAACTATATATGAGATGATTTTTGCTAAAAGATTCGAGTGTTTTTTGCTTTTTCCTTCATCTTTTTGAGATCTACGGATTCCTGCAAGTGCTTTTGAAGATTTTTCTTTTTGCTTTTCGCTCTGCTCTCGAGATGTTTCACGTACCCCCTCAGCACCACTATTGCCGGTATCAATAGCTCCAGTGTCTCCTGAGTCGAAGTTGTCAAAAGTGTCCATTATCTATTCGAATAAATAGGAAAATTCTTGCAAATTTGCTCTACTTGAAGGCGTAGTTCATCTTTTTTTTCTGGAAATCGAATCGCACTATCAATAATACTTGCTAATTCTTTCATATCATCTTCTTTCATACCTCGGGTAGTTAGAGCGGGGGTACCGATTCGGATTCCCGATGGATCCATAGGTTTTCGTTCATCAAATGGAATCATATTTTTATTCACAGAAATTCCTATATTTTCCAAAGCTTCTTCAGCAAATTTTCCCCCTACTCCATAACTGGAATGTACATCTATACAAAAAAGATGGTTGTCGGTACCTCAGGAAACTATCCGTACCCCGTTATCCATCAAGTGAGAACTTAAAGCTTGAGCATTAAGAATTACTTGTTTGGAATATTGTTGAAATTCTGGAGTAAGCGCTTCAGCAAAGGCAATAGCCTTGGCTGCAATAGTATGTTCATGTGGACCACCCTGACTGCCCGGAAATACTGCACGTGCTATTTGTTTCTCATATTGAGCTTTCGCTAGAATAATCGCTCCTCTTGGTCCTCGAAGAGTCTTATGAGTGGTAGTAGTTACTACATCACAATACGGAATTGGATTTTCTAAAACTTTACCCGCAACGAGTCCAGCGATATGAGCAATATCTGCCATAAGTATTGCCCCTACTTCATCAGCGATTTCTCTAAAAGCTTTCCAATCTAAGGAGCGAGAATAGGCAGAAAAACCAGCAATAATCATTTTTGGTCGAACTCTAAGAGCGATTTCTCTAACTTCATTCATATCAATTCGCTCCGTAGTCTTATTTACTCCATAAGATTCAAACGTATAGAGTCGTCCAGATTCATTTAAAGGGTGTCCATGAGTGAGATGACCACCATGATCGAGCCTGAGTCCAAGAACTGTATCTCCTACCTCAAGAAAGGCACTATACACCATAAGATTCGCTGGTGATCCTGAAAGTGGCTGCACATTCGCATACTCAGCATCAAAGAGTTGTTTCGCCAAATCTATCGCCATATTTTCTACTTGGTCAATATAGATTTGACCCGCATAGTATCGCTTACCTGGATACCCCTCCGAGTATTTATTTGTAAGAACAGAACCATTAGCCTTCAGAACATCGGACGATACATAATTTTCCGATGCTATAAGTTCAAGTTCAAGTTCTTGTCGATTTTTCTCTAATTCAATGAGAGAAAAAATCTGTTCAGTAATGGTAGACATAGGATTATTTTTTAATATCTAATACTTGAGTCCCTCAAATAAGTTTTTTTAAAGTTTTCGTTCCTTCATCTAATACTCTATCATATTTATTTTCATAATCTTCATTTTGAATTTTTGACTCAATGTCAGGGAGTATTCCCGTACCATCAATGCCTCGTTCTTTTGGAGTATACCATTTTGCTACTGTAATTTTAAGTTCTCCATCATTTCGAAGTGGATACGTAATTTGAACTGATCCTTTTCCATATGACTTAGTTCCAATTACAATTCCTCGATTGTAATCTTGAATAGCACCAGCAAAAATTTCAGACGCAGAAGCAGAATTTTCATTGATGAGAACTACTATAGGTAGTGTGACTCCACCAGGACCCTCAGAAAAATATTTCTGTTGCAATTCTTGTGTATTTGATTTTGTCTCTACCAATAATTGTCCTTCTGGAATAAAATTTTGAAGGAGTGAAGTAGCACTGGAAAGCAGCCCACCTGGATTATCTCGAAGATCAATTACAAGCCCCTTCATACCAGATCCAGTAAGGTTCATATACGCTTGAAGAAATTCATTTGGGGTAGATTCTCCAAAAATTCCTACCGTTATAACTCCAATTTTTTCATCTGTAATTTTTGAAACAACGGAAGGTACTTTAACACTACGACGAACTACTTTTTTAGTATATGATTTCCAATTTTCACTTGGCCGAGCAATTTGGAGTTCTACTTCCGTACCAGAAGGTCATCTAATTTTTCGAACTGCTGTTTCTAAATCAAGATCTAGAACTGACTCTTTGTTTACTAAAGTAATAATATCTCCATCTTGAATATCCGCTAATTTTGCCGGTGAACCTTCAAAAGTAGTTCTTACTAAAACGCCTGACTGTGTTTTTCCAACATACGCTCAAATACCCTCAAAGTTTCACTTTATTGTTTGATTAAACTCTTGAGTTTCACTTGGATCAAAATAAAGTGAATGTTTATCCTTTAAGGATTCCATCATTCATTTTATCATACCTTCAACAATAGTATCCTTCTGAAGGGTAGAAAATCCATAATAGTTTTCCTTAATTGCCCGATAGGCTTCTCCGAGATTTTGAGTAGGAAGATCATCAAGATCATGTTTGTCAGTTGCAGTAAAAGGAACACTAGAATTAACTATAGTCACAATTTTACTATAAGCAGGAACGTAGGTGGCTACAAGAAAACCAATACAGAAAGTAGTAACTCCTGTAAAAAAATACTTAAGAAAAGGATTTTCTGAAAAAAATTTACGCAAGTGAAGAAATTAACGATTAAAAA
The DNA here is from genome assembly GCA_028687815.1 of Candidatus Altimarinota bacterium. Lineage (GTDB taxonomy): Bacteria > Patescibacteriota > Gracilibacteria > BD1-5 > UBA2023 > CAIVSN01. Next base: position 11,232 of record JAQTZK010000011.1, read on the forward strand.
AATTGTATTCCAATTCAACAAATTTGCTAACTGTTTTCTATGTTTATTCTTGATTAAATTAATAGAAAAAGAAACAGTGAAAATCTTTGTTAAAAAATAATAAGTAATCTCAACTTAGAGGCACTTAAGTATAGATGAGTTTAATAACTAATGTTAAAAAGAAAATAAGTAAAATCACAATGGAATCAGTTTTAAAGTTCTCTAAAATACAATCATATATATACTATAAACTTAAAAGTATAAGTATTATATTTATATATGTTATTTGGGGCGATACTAAAAAAATATTTAAAAGTCAGTGATCGTAAAATCCTATTGGAAAAAATGATTCACGGACTATCTATCGATAGTACTCAAAAAAATCTTTTTTTAGATTCATTAGAACTATTAGATGATTCAGCTATGGAGAGTTTGTATAAAAAAATATCAAATTTTGTACTCGTTACTGAGGAAGAAAATTCTAGAAGAAAGCGCACTGTTACTCAAAAAATATACTCTGAAATAGAAGAATTAGAAAATTCAGAAAAGAAAAAAACTCAAAATTCTTTTAATATTTTACTAGATAGTATATAATCCAAGTATATGAGCATAGAACTATCGAAAATTCCGCAATCTGTAGAGCAATCAGATAAAAATGCTGCTAGTGCATTTACTGAGCATTTAAATGCTCTACAAACTCAAGAATTATCCAAAATCTTTGCAGTAGCCTTTCATTTGAGACATCCACATAAAATCTAATCCAGAAAACTTGTATTTATGCCATTTTTCCGGGTAGTCGCAGCAAAAAACGGTCAAAAAGTTGAACTTACGGCAAAGTTTGATTCTGATCTTGTTGCTCGAGAATCGCTCCATAAAGACGGATATTCTATTATTGAAATCCGTGAAACTTCAGCTCCAGTAGAAACCGCTGGTTGAGTTTTTTACTTTGAAATCGAGCTAAACGGTCAAAAAAAGAAGGGGCAAATCAAATCTGATGATATTTTTAAGGCTTATAAAAAACTTACAGATGATCTTGGATATCATATCGTGAGTATTGCTTCAACCGTTGATGCTTCTGATGAAGAAAAGGCGTATACTACAGCAAAAGCAAGAGAAACCTATAATGAGTTTAAACGAATGACTCCCACTAAGGAGTCCGATAAAGATAAGGAAAAAGAAAAAATTAAAGAAAAAAATGATAAAACTGAATCAACAGAACAAGGAGGGGTTTTAGCAAAGGAAGTTAAAAAATACCAAGCAGTTATTTCTCTTGTTTACAACAAATTTGAGCTTTTCGTGAATACGTATTCTGAAACTCTTGGTGAAGAGCGAATTTTAAAAATTAAAGAATTTATACCAGTACTTCGTCAACTTCGACAATCGTCCAATCTTGATAAATTAAGAATTATTGGTGAAACAGCATTAGTTAAAATAGGAGAATTAGAGTTAGAACTTCTCGCTCAAAATAAAAATTTAGAAAGATCCCAATTTCTTAAAGAAACAAATTCTCTCCTTAAAGATATTGGATCAAATAAAAAAGTAGGTAATGATTTAGATACAGCAAAGAAAAAAATTAAACAATTTTTTCAAGAGGTATTTAGTCCTGCAGAGGTAGAAGAAAAACCAGCAGCAAAGAAAATCGATGCCGGAAGTTTTGTTTATTTGAAAAATCTTCGAGAACTTTCTTTATATAAAGAACGCCTAAGTAGTATAAAGAAAGAAATATTTAAAGCTTTTTTTCGTGATCCAGCAAAGAAAAAACGATTATTACTCAAAAAGAAACTTATTGAACAAAATATCCAAATCATAGAATCTCGTATTTCTCTTAAAACGTATTCTTATACAAAAATTGTAAAAGGCTTCTTGTATTATGAAGAGGTTATAGTTTTTCTAGTAAGATCTCTTGCAGATATTGTTTTATATGCATTAGCAACTACTATTCTTAGTTTTTGTATTCTTTGACTCTTTGATAATTCTCTTGTAGAACAACTTCTTAAAATAGTTTTTTTGTGAGCATTATTTAGTTCTTTTGTAATTATTTTTAATAATGTACGAAGCTTTTTTGGAATAACTTTAGGTTTTTGAATATTTTTTCTTGTAACTTTAGCACTTCAGATTAATTTCTAGAGGTGTATATACTTTTTCTTTTCGTTCATTTATTCTTTGCCTATCTTTTATATTTGCTTGATGCAAACGTAGAGGCTGTAGGTTTTGTTTTTTTAGGTGTTATCTCCCTTATCTTATTTTCCCCATATAAAATTTTTGGAAGAAAAAAAGCAGAAGATATTACTACTTCAATACAAGATAAGGTTGGTGAAGTAAAAAGTTGAATTAGTGATACAATAATTTCATTTTTTTCTCGACAAGCACTTTTTCTTTCTATTTTTACGACAGATATTGCTTTAATGGGCATGATATATGGAGGAGAGCCTATATTTAAAATTGGACTCACCACATTTATTCCCTATTTCATTTTATTTTTAACACTTTGTTTTATTAGTTTGATTTTAATTGGAAAAATTCAGTCAAAAACTATGAGACAAATAATTGAAATTCACGTTCTTATTTTTGGAATATTTTTTGTTATTGATGCGCTTCTTTTGGATGGAAAACCAGATTTAATGTACAATATTGCTTTTACTGGATACTCAATTTTTCTGGGTGTATTACTAGTAAAATGAGATTCTACTTTTATTAGAAGACAAGCCTATGCTTTGATACTTTGGATAATTTTTTTACTTAACTGTGTACTCGGAATGATCTATATATTCGACGGAATTGATTGGTCTACTGCAGTAGTATTTCTCTTTATTTATTCAATTGCCTTTTTTGAAGGAGTATCGTTTCCTCAATTTAAAGTATTTCGAGAGCCAATCCGAGCAATATCACTTCTTTGACTCTATGCTTCTACTATTTGTATAAGCATACTTATGTTTACAGAAAATTCATACTGGTTGGTATTTTTTCTTCTCCTTTCTCTTGCTTTCAATGTTTATGTCCACGCGCGGTTTGAAAATTATCCGAGCTTAGTATTTTCTACTCTTATACCCGTTCCACTTTATTTCTTTTTCTTTGGTTTTTCTGAAAATTTCTGGAGTTTTCTTATATCATCTTTCTTGCTTACGCTCGGACTTACTTTTTTCGGACGTATTGTTCGAACTTCCTATCGAGGTGACGAATACGTATTTCAAACGGTGGCTATACTCGTATTAATTGGAAGTACTATTTCATTTGGGTGGCGTGTAGGAATTGTAGGTATATTTGAATATTCCGTTCTCTTATTACTTTTTTCTGGTATGATTTTTGTAAGTTATCTCCAAATTCGTAAATAAATATGAAAACTACTTTTACCCTTCGTGATTTTTCTATAGCTTCCGCTGAAGCATTTGATCAAAAACAAGTACTTATTGTGATACGAGATAGTTCAGAATTACCTTCACTATTTGCTACACCTGTTTTAATTCAAGCTATTGATACTGCTAAAAAACCAGATCAAAAAGTATTTATTATTGAGGCACAATATGAATGAATAGATAAACTAATTATCCTTCGTATTAATTCTGATGAACCCTTAGCACATCAGGTGGCTGAAACTGCTAGAACTCTCTCTGGTTCACTTGGTATTTTTGTAGGAAAATCACTTGACTGTGATGAAGCAATTTTTGGATTAGCACTTGGAGTATATACTTTCAAACAATATCTTACCGAACCACAAGAGTATTTTACTTATGAGCTGATACAGAATCCTCATCTTATTAGTACGGAGTTACTAACCAAGATTCAGTCAATTTATCTTGCGAGAGATCTCGTAAATATGCCTCCAAATGATAAAAATCCTCAAAAACTCGCAAATATTATTCAAGAATTGCCTTGGAAAAATACGAGAGTGAAAATACTCGAGACTGCGGAACTAGAACGTTTGTGATTTGGTATGCTGCTTGCGGTAGCAAAATGATCGGATATTCCTGCATATGTCGTTGTGTTTGAGCGATATCTTACTGATGGAACTCCACCAGAATGCGCTATTATTGGAAAATGAGTTACTTTTGATGCGGGTGGACTTCAAATAAAACCAGACAAAGGAATGCTGGATATGAAAACGGATATGGCGGGGGCTGCTGCAACGATTGCTACGTTTTGGTACCTTGACCAGTGTAATGTTAAAAAAACCGTTGTAGGTGCTATAGGATTGGTAGAAAACTTACTTGGTGGTAGTGCTTTCAAACCACTTGATATAGTTCGAGCTCAAAATGGTCTTACAGTAGAAATTCATCATACCGACGCTGAAGGTCGATTGGTTTTGGGTGATTTAGCGTCGTATATCTCAGAAATCTATACTCCAAAAACTATGGTAAGCATAGCTACGCTTACCGGTGCTTGCATGCATGCACTTGGGTATAATTATGCGGGACTTGTATCGGAAGATACCGCTCTAGCTGACCGTCTCAAATCTGCAGCCAACTGTACTCATGAATCTGTTTGGCAACTTCCACTAGATACTTTTATGATGAAAGGTACTCATGCAACGATAGCTGATCGAAAAAATCTCACTTCAGACATGATGGCGGGAGCAAGTATGGGAGCAGCATTTATCTCGCAGTTTGTAAAAAATCCGACCAAATATGCACATTTGGATATTGCAGGTCCATCATATCGCAATAAACCAAGAGGTATATTTCCTTCAGAAGGTACTGGTTTTGGAACTGAGATACTGGTAGAATATGTGATTTCTTAATCATCCAACCGTTCTATTGGTACTCAGAGAGTTACTTTGATATATTCCAAAATGAAAGGTAATTCTTGAGAAAATTCCACCTACCGTGAGTGATGTTACTGAGTGGTATCATACATCATGAATACATCCCCGAGTTTCTCAAATATGGGTTATTTGTAACTATCAAGCTATATCCCCTCTACTGAAGCAATGGAAGTATACTACCAATCCAGAAGTACAAACATTTTTACTTTCAACCTTTAGAGATTGACTTTGCGAGCTTCCAGAATTATCAAAAAAAAGCTATATTTTACCTATTCCTCTTGGTATAGATCGATGGATGGAGCGTTGATTCAATCAATCCGTAGTTCTGGCTAAAGTTGCAAAAAAAACTTTTTGAGTTTGATATTTTCCGTGGTGTTTTCGATTTTGGAGTGGTAAACATCAGTCTACCCTTACCAAAGATGAACGTCAGAAAAGAATGCTCAATTTTTGGATACCACCGTGGATTCGAGTGCCTCAACATATTGTTTTGATAGATGATGTTATTTCTACATGATCTACTCTACACTCATGTGCTGAGTATTTAATAAAAAGGTGATGCAAGCGCATTACGGTTATAGCATTGGCACGGTCTTCTTAGAGATTATCAATCACAAAGCCTATAAAAAAATGGATTTACTCTCTACTTTTGCGGTATAACAAAAAAATATAGGTTATTTTTTCTCTTTTCGGAGAAAATGACTATACTTTTTGGCTATGTCAGACCAAATTTCCATTCGCGGTGCGAAAACCCATAATCTCAAAAATATCGATATTGATATTCCAAAAAATGCCCTCGTAGTAGTTACTGGAGTTTCGGGTTCTGGTAAGTCTTCGCTTGCTTTCGATACTATCTATGCCGAAGGACAACGACGATATTTAGAAAGTCTTTCTACGTATGCGAGAATGATTATTAGTTCCATCAACGATGATACTAAGGTTCGGGAAATTCGAGGTTTGTCACCAACTATTGCTATACATCAAAAAACCGTATCTACCAATCCAAGATCTACGGTTGGAACTATTACGGAAATATATGATTATCTTCGACTGCTGTATACGACTATTGGAATACAGAAATGTCCTACACATCCTGACATTGAATTGAAGAAGAATACTATAGCTGATATTGTAGCGGATATAGCACGGTTTGAGGAAGGTGAAAAATTTCATATTCTTGCCCCTATCACCCATAGCTCTCCCAATCCTACTCTTGAGCTTTTATGAAAAACAGTGCTGGATCGTGGTTTTGTTCGATATCAAGTGGGAGAATTGGTATTTTCTGTAGGTGATACACCGCCTGAAAAAATTCTTACAGAGGACGATGTGGCCGATATTGTCATTGATCGACTTTCTCGAAAAAGTGATTCCGAATTTATTACTCGACTCAAAGATTCGCTTCAGGCTGCCTATCAAGCTGGAGAAGGGAGACTTACTATCTATCGCTTTTCTGATAAAACGAGAAAAATATATCATGAAAGTGCTTCTTGTCCGATATGTAATTACGAGCTCAAAGATCTTACTATTTCAAACTTTTCTTTTAATTCCCATTATGGAGCCTGTGAGTCCTGTCATGGACTGGGTACAGAAGTAGCCTTTCTCGAAGATCGTATTATTAACTTTGATCTCACCCTCGGAGAAGGGGCGATACTTCCTTGGGCAAGTCATCCATATTACTCCAAAATCATCGAAGAAATGACAAAACGTCACAAGATTCCCATGGACGTGACTTATGGAAATCTCAAAAAAGACCACAAGCAAAAAATTCTATATGGGACTCCGGGTGAACACTACGAAATAGTTCCAGATTCCAAATATGGTGATGGAGTCAAATCTTACCGCACCAAATACGAAGGAGTATTGCCAACATTAAGTCGCAGATATCGAGAGACAGATCCAGGAGATCCCTTTATCAAAAAAATCTCCCAATATGTGACAGAGGTGGATTGTCCAACATGTGACGGATATCGACTCAAGCGAGATTTTTTGTCTATCTTTGTTGGTGAACTTCATATCGGACAAGTAAGTTCATTATCTGTAGGAGAAGCTATTGTCTTTTTTAATGCACTTCAAGTTCCTTCTTCGCAAGAAAAGATTGTTGAGCCTATTCTTAAGAATATAAAAGAACGTCTGGAATTCCTCAGGGGGGTAGGACTTGAATATATGTCACTTTCTCGAAGAGCTCAGACACTTTCAGGAGGTGAATCACAGCGTATTCGTTTGGCCACTCAAATTGGAACTAGACTTGAGGGAATTATTTATGTCCTCGATGAGCCATCTATTGGACTGCACCCAAGAGACAATGATATGCTTATTCAGAATATCAAGCGGTTGGTAGAGATTGGTAATACCGTTATTGTTGTCGAACATGACGAAGATATCATGGCAGCATCGGATCATATTATTGATATTTGACCCAAAGCTTGAGTTCATGGAGGAGAAATCATATTTCAGGGAAATTACGAACAAATTTGTTCAGACACTCATTCAGAAACGTGAGCTTTCCTATCTGGAAAAAAACAAGTTTTTGTAGAAAAACCAAAGCGAAAACCAACTGGCCAAATCGAAATTTTCTGAGCCGCAGAGAATAACCTTAAAAATATCGACGTATCCATTCCACTGGGTATGATGACGGTGGTCACGGGCGTCTCTGGTTCTGGAAAATCATCACTCATAATGGACATTCTTGCCAATTCAGTCACTCGTTTTTTTGGTAACAACGCGGACGAACCAGGTAAGCATAAAAAGATCACCGGACTCGATCAGATTGATAAATCTATCATTATCGACCAATCACCTATTGGTAAAACTCCCCACTCAAACATTGCTACTTATACAGTACTCTTTACTTTTGTAAGAGAAGTGTTTGCCAGTACCCTTGAAGCCCAGCGACGTGGATTTGGTCCAGGAAGATTTAGTTTCAATACTCGAGGTGGACGATGTGAAATCTGTGAAGGTTCTGGAGT
>JAQTZK010000012.1 GCA_028687815.1 Candidatus Altimarinota bacterium
TATTTCATTCATCTTTATTATAGAACTCCAGCAATCGGTCACCTTTTTGAATTCCCTGATTCATAGCGCCTATTTTTGATTTGAGTCGAGTTAATACGTTGAGGGTTCGTTCTTGATTGATCAAGGTTCCTGTTTCTGCCACAGAGTCATATTCCTTGGAAAGAGCGTCTAATTCTGCAAGTTTTTCTCGGAAAATTTCAAATTTCTTTATAATCTCCTTATCTTTTGATGTTTCAGCGAGAAGTAAGAGTTCTTGATATTGTTTGCTTTTTCTGATTTTGATTGCGGTATCACCAGCCTTGGTATACAGTTGGGATATATTATATACGGTAATAGCAGTGCTTAATTTTGAGTAATTACTTCAGGTATTTCCAGTAATAATTTGTTGGATTTCCATATCCAATGGACTTAAGAAGTCTTGAGAAATGGAATTGGCAAGAATTTTAGCTTTTTCGGAATTAAATGCTCATTCTTTATATTCTTTTTTGGCGGAGATTATGGTATCTTTTACCGTTCCAAGTGTATCCCTTGGACTAATATTTATTTTATATTTTTTAGCAAGAGTTGCATATACATCACTTAACATGTCATGAGACTTCTTATTCTCACTTCTTAAATTTTGCCTCCATCGGACATCATTTTGAAAGCCTTGCATAAACTTTGCCATAGTATCATCATCCTGCTCAATGGTACGAATAAATTCAGTTTGTTCTTTTGGTGACATGTTACCAATATTTTCTAGTTTATTTTTGGTAAAGAGTCGAATGTCGGTATTTCTTTGAAAAAAACTTACTACCGATGCTCCAAGTCACTCTTTTGGAGGTGGAGTAGGTTTTGCTTTTTGCTCGTTATCTAATTCTTTTTTGAGAATATCTCGTTGTTTCTTGAGTTCATTTTCGATAGTAGATTGGTATACTGTTTTTTCTATCATCACTCGCTTGATACTCTCCACCAGAAGACTTAGCTTATTGGCGGGAAGTTTGCTACAAGTTTTACGAATCTCATTGAGTGTCCAGGCGAGCATTTTCTTGTCACTTTCGCTCTCTGCTTTGCGATCTCCATGGATATCTATATAAGTGAGTTCCTTTAAAATAGCCTCCTTATCTGGACTCAAAAGAGGGGCTGTAGCCTGGGTTGTTAGTTGGTCTTTGGATATTTCTGATCCTTTTGAAGCGGTATTTTGAGACATATAAGTAGTTTAGCAGAACTTTTGTAGTTATGCAAAAAGTTGCTTATCTCAGAAATCCAGTGTTAATCGACTTTCTATTCTTGCTATTTCACTCTGTGTTTACAAATAAAAATTCATAGGTATATATAAATTTATCAGTGAGTATTCTCCTATATGAACCAATCATCCCGATTTGACAACCAAGAGCATTTGGTGATTCCGAGTTTGCAGCGAATTGCCTATATCCATGCCACGGAACACGTACAATCATTCATAGCTCAACGAGCGAAGGGGGTGATTTTGCAAGATATTTCACCAACGGCCTTTGGTCTATATCGCAAATTGGAAGATCTCCAGATGGTAAAGGTAGGAAATGATATTTTGTCAGTTTTCAAATCTGAGGTTCGTCCCACAGTAGAATCCTACATTCAAAGGCGCTTTGGTCCAGAATTGACCGAGTTCCAGAAAACAGCGGAGACAGATATATTTGATAATATTGATCTGGTACTTTGTACTCAACCCACGACACTCGACCAGTGTCTCATGAAGGAAACCCGCACCATAGGGGATCGAGTAGCCAGCTGTGGTTATGCGACTGATGGTGATCGACACAAACGAGTGATTAATATTTACTTTGAGGATTTTATGGAGAGTGAGATTTTTGATGTTGCTTCTCAGGAGGGATTTGATGATGCTATTTTACAAGTACTCACCCATGAATATCTTCATGCCGTAAGTGCTAAGAGAAATATGACAGCTGACGAAGAAAAATCCAACCAAAAAGTGGTCGCGTTACGTGAAGCTATTCTTGGAGAATCCTGTGTCTATTGGGAGGATTTGGCGACGAGCTTTGGCTATGCGGGAAATTTTGTAGATACCGAAGGGTACTATCGCATTATATCAGGACTGGAGTCCATCAATGAAGCCATTACGGAGACCATTGCTGCCAAAGCGTATTCTGAATATACAGCGAATAAATACGGTAAGGCGAGTCGATATACCGTAAGCTACAAACCTGAGTGTCATGCCTTTTATCGGACGCTTCGATACTACGCAAAGCAGTGGAACTTATCCGTTAGTCAGCTCTTGCGAGAAATCGAAATAGGCTATTTTTTCTCTGATGAACGTCGTGAAAATAGGATGAATGATCGAATTCTCCCTATGCTCGGATATTATCTTGAGATTCGTAATGCACAGGTAACTGCTGGTTAGCTATTTATTTTTAGCTTGAAATTGTTTACCAATCAGAGCTCCACCGGCAAGTATGATGATGGTAATCGCAATAGGAAGGGCGCTTGAAGTATTTTTGGACTCGGAAGCGGAGGTTTTGATATTGTTTAAATTATCTGAAACAGCTGGTGTTGGAGTAGTTTCCGTGGTTGGAGTTGTTGGTTGTGTGATGGGAGTAGGGGTCACTACTGGAGTTTCTCCAGCAGGCACGGTGGTTTCGGTTGGTGGTGTAAGGGGAGTGGATGTCGTTACTACAGCACCACTGTTGGTATCAGTCTCAGTCTCAGTCTCAGTTGATATGGCTGCACTTGGTATGGTTGGTTCTGTGACTACTGGTTTTGGATTCTTGGCGATAATAGGTTTTGGCGCAATAACCACTGGTGGAGCTACTACGCTCACTTGACTCTTGATATATCCCTCAGGGCTCTTGAGTTCATAACTTGCTGGATCTACTTTACCGACCGTATATAGGCTTCCTGGAGTTACCGTGGTCCCTGGAGGAATAGTAATCGCTCCCGTTCCAGCAATGAGTTCCCAACCACCGATATCTACGGTAGTATCACCCGTATTTCGTAGCTGAAGGATGCTGTTATTGGTTTCGAGTTTGACTTCATCCGAGTAGATGATGGTAAAATCCGTTCGCTCGATTTTGGATTCGAGCTCAGTAGTCACGTAGGCAAAATAAATGAGCGCACAAGATTTGGTCAAGAGAATGGGAGATTCGTATTTGAGGAGATCAATCGGAGTTCCATCACGTCGGCAAGTATACCAGATTTTTGCTTCTGGATTACTGGCAGTGAGCTTGACGTAGATAGGCCCACTGTATCTTCCGGCTTTTTGATTTGAAGTGACAAAAATGGTCTCCATCGCGGATGCGGTCGAAATAGTAAATAGAGGAGCAAAACTACTCAAAAGCATGGCTGCTAGGAGTGTGATTTTGGAGATTTTGTTTTTGGAAGATATCATAGGGAGAATTGGTGTGCGCGTAGCGTATCCGATACCTAGCATTTCTGCAATTGAATTTTTGAAAATGTTCCATATACTTTCGGGGCGTTCAAGAAAATACATTTTTGTCGCTACCTATTATGGGGATGATATAGAATTCTACAGTAGACTTTTCAGTTCCTGTGTGCTTCCCGTCGGAGGCCTCTGCCCGCCGTTAAAAACCAGAGGCAAAACAACTGCAAACACTCGTGTTGCTCGCGGACTCGCAGCGTTCAAGAACGCCTTTGCACCCGCAACTATCGCTGCGTAGTCAAATACGTTGATAGTCACGCCCTCCTTCGGGAGCCCCGGTCAAATGACCCTGGCGTAAACCTTGTCATTGGGTAGTCTCCGCAATGATACGGTACTTGAGGCTCTTGGGGAAACGGTAGTGATACAGTCCGTTCCACTCGTATAATCTGTATCCGCAGGTAAGTTTTTTTGATGATTTCTTCAGCTTCCTTGCGTTACTGGAATCTTCTATGGAAGTAGATTCACTTGAGCCGATCTATTGGACACGGGTGCGATTCCCGTCATCTCCACCAATGATACATAAAAAAGACCCTTCGGGGTCTTTTGTTGTATCATGGAGATGACGGGAATCGTTGGGTAGTTTTTAGTGTAGATTCGATGCTAATGAGCGGGTGAGGTGGTTATGTTAGTCAGATATATTTTATTACCTATCAAAAATCTGAATAATTATCTATTTTGCTTTTATAGCTAGCTCTTGTGTTCATTGATTTTTTCAATAAACGAAGACTCAGATGAGTCCACCTAAAGCTGAAATAATAGTTGCAAAACCAGTTATATCTTTACCCTTGTATATAAGGAAAATACCTCATAATATACAAGTTATTGTAATAATAGAAGCTGATAGCCATCAACGAAATTGCATTTTCTGTCCTCACATGATTACAGCTCTTTCAAGCTCTATCCTGTGTGCTGACTGTTTTTCTGTCATTGCTAGAATCCTATCAGCAGCACCAGATAAAACCAATTCATATTTTTCGAATTCGCTTGCTGGTGGAATTGGTCATGAATATGTTGTAGTGCGTTCTATAGACCGAACTGCTAACGTAGAATCTGACTCTGCGCGCTTCCTTTTTTCTATTTTGCTGCTCATATAGTTTCCATGCTATTGCGAATATCATCTCAAACTGCTGAAAAATCACTATATATGGCCTTACAATCAGCTTCATCAGGAGAATTTGATCAATTGTATATATCAAGCGTTCATGATATATCAAGCGTTCTTGATATTCAATCTAAAAAACTAGGATTCGTAAATAGGAATGTTGACTTTAATATAGTATTATTCATGTTTGAAAGTTACATTGCATGATATACTTTAATTTTAGAAAATCAAATAAGACTAGTTTTATGTAAGGTATATCACATTATTTTATGTATAAATAATCGTAATTTCTATACATATTACTATAATCTATATAGTTTTTTCTTAATTACGATACATGTTAAAAAATACGACTATTTGCTAAATTACCTTTTTATATGCCTATTTTCAAAAATTATCCTCGGCTTCAAATTATCTGAAAGGCTTTACTTCAACTTCTCCTCTTCTTTGTCATTGGAATGGCATGATATGTCGCAAGTGATGCTAAATTACCCTGGTTATATTTTATATTGTACGGATCTTCAATTGTAGTACTTACATTTTCGGTAAAAACCTTTCTCAGACTTGTTCTACCTGATAATGAAAATATAGAAAATAGATCATCTTGAGTGAAAAGGAAATACGATAATAATTCAATTAGTTTAATTGTAATGGAAGGATTATTTGATCCTAGTGGAAGACTAACTAGGCTACCATACTTTTTCATGATATTTATCATCTATCCTCTAGGCCTTACTAGCTTCTTATTTTTTATTTTTAACGATGAGAAAAGTGTTATGGCTGGATTCTTCGCAATCGTGGGACTATGGATAAACTTTTCCCTTATTTTCAGACGTCTCCATGATATTGGTGTAGGAGGAATTAAATATATTTCATTAGTTTTACTGGCGCTCATTTTGCCAGTGATCCAATTCGCTCTTGCATTATGGGAAAGTGATCCAAATGAGAATAAATGGGGGCTACCAATAGTAAAATCTTCAAAGAAATTAAAAAATAAAGAGGAAAGTAATCAATTCTTTGTCTAGCATTTTCTATCACAGATATGCTACTGTCATGCAAAAGAAAAAATCCAAACACTCAATTTAACAGTAGTTGGAGCTATTTTACTTCCTATACTTTTTTTGAATGTAATTGAAGGTATTCCCATTTTACAAAACTTAAATTCACCATATAATTCAACACTAAATTCACCATAATTTTCACTATATGCGCTCTGAACAATGTATTTCAGTTACTGAACTTGCTAAAAATACTTCAGGTATCATCCGCCGTGCTAATGCTTCAGGCGTTCAATATGTTTTTGTGAATAATAAACCCCAAGCGGTTATTTTGAGCATGCAAGAATACGAAGCACTGGAGAATGCTAAGGTAGAATTTTGAACGGTAGATCCAAAAGAGCTTTCTGCTGAAACTCTTGCTATGTATCATCATGCGAAAACACTCCCGAAAGAGTCATTTATTGACCTCTAGAATATGATAGTTATTCAGAGTATTCGTATTTCAGAGGTGTCGATAGAGTATCTTAAAAAGCGAAGACTCGAAAAGCAGTATTTAAAGGCAAAAAAGCTTATTCTCGCTGGTAGATTTTCTAATGTAGACTTGAAAATTAGAGAACCAAAGAAAGAGAGAATCTGGTATTTTCGTATCAATAAACAATTTCGAGCACTTTGCGAGCTTGAATGAGATATCCTCTATGTACTCGCTATCGATAATCATCAAAAATAACAAGTTTCCGCACCTACCATGCACACCCCCAACCACCCCATCCACCAAGAAACCCTACCCACAAATCCTACCACCCCCGCACCCATAAACTCACTTATCTCACGAGTTCAATCATCCGCGAGAAAAGCATCTCCAGAAGTCTTAAGTCACCTCCAATTCTCTCCACTTCTCCTAGATCTTGTGTCCGAAGCAAGTCAATTCTTTGAAGCGAGAATGAAGGAAATGTGACCACTCGGATATGACGAGGAATCCATACAATGGCACTCTCAAAATCATACCATTCCAGAATTAACAGAAAAAATCCAAGATCCAGTTCGATATTTTGAAATAGTTCGTGATGATCGAACGGGAAAGATAGTTGCGTATTTTGAGTCACGACAAACCAGTCAAGAGTTGGATGCGCATTTTGGACAGTTTGTTCAGTGGATATTTGTGCATCCGGAGTATGGTGCAAATGGTTTAGCGAGAAAGTTATTTGAAAACTTCCATGATTTTTGTAATCGTACTGGATACAAGTATGCGAGTTCGGTAGCTCATATTCAAAATCTGGTCTCTCAAGAAATGCATCAAAATCTTTGATACCAACGACTCCCAATGCGCGAAAATGATCCTGATACCGTGTACTATCGAAAGCATTTTGATACAGCGGTGAATCCTTAGTAACCTTAGAAACCCGTATCAAAGAATATATAATTTCCAATTGAAATAGAGAACCGTTTGTACACGCCCACTACACTTCATTTATCAACTATGCAACTCGCTATTCTTACCTGATGAACTTCTGCTGAACGAATGGTGGCCCTTCGAAGCGCGGAAAACATGAAACAATGGATGATTACGGCAGGTGCATCCTGTGAGGTATTTGATTTTCCTACTGAGCTTCCAAAATTTCTTACATGCTATACCCATTTTGATCTCGTCGTCCCTATGTTTCATGGAGTATACGGAGAAGACGGCCAAATCACCGCATTTTTGAAAACGCTCGGATGTCCATATGCCTTTTCTCCATTTGAAGTGCATTCGCTCTGTCTGAACAAAAACCAAACCAATCTTTTCGTCGAGAAGATGGGAATAAAAGTCCCAAGGTCAGAATTTTACGAACAGGGAAGGGGGTTTTCGAGTATTGCTACCCAGCTTTCATTTCCCCTCATTGTCAAACCAAATAAAGGAGGGAGCTCTATAGCCACCAACAAAGTGTCGAGTATAGAAGAGTTTCAAAAAGCCTACGAAATGATCGTCGACGACGATATACTCGTACAAACGTGTATTGAAGGTCGTGAATTTACGGTAGGAGTCTTTCGTGATGCTACGGGCTGCCACGCACTTCCCATTATAGAAATTCAATCTCTTAAAAATGCCTTTTTTGACTATCAAGAAAAGTATGAAACCGATGGATCAAATGAAGTCTTTTTGGAGGGAGAATTATCCTTGCAAAAGCTACTGGCAGATACGAGTGTAGCAATTTCGCAGATGCTTGGCTGTAGTGGCTTGGTGCGAATAGATTTTCGGTATGATGGTAAAGATATATATTTTCTGGAAGTGAACACCATCCCTGGCTTTACGGCGGCATCACTGGTGCCGAAAATGTGGAGAAAGGCAGGGAAAAATGAGCAAGAAATGCTGGAAATCTTGAAATTTCAAATTAATTAGAGTTAGAGGATTTTTGATAACGAAAATTACGAAATAGTTGATACTGCCAAATATCCTTTTTAAATGCGATTACACCAACACTACGTTGATAACAAATAATGCAAACCGTGCATTATTTTTATTTTGTCAATCATTAATAATTGTAAAAAGTACAATTATTAATATAACTGGTGTAAGTAATACACTTATTACAAAATAGTACTTAACTTCACCTATATGAAAACAGCAACTCTACTCGTTGATTGTCAGAAAGGGTTTGGCGACAAAAAGGTAAATGAACTCTATGTACCAGGAGGAGAGCAAATTGTCGATACTATCAATTCCTACATGACTCAAGTCAAAAATGTTGGAGGTATCGTGATAGCTTCTCGAGAACTTCACCAAGTTGGGAATATTGGTTTCGCATCGAGCTATGTTGGTAAACTACCCATTACTTCAGTGGTAGTTGGTGATCCTCGATGAATCGTTACTTTGGCAGAAGCAAAAGCGGTGGGTCCAGCTATTTTGTCACCTCAAGCTGGCTTTACTTTTGAGGAGCTCATAGTTTCCCTCGAGTCACAAAATGGGGTCATACCACTTTGGCCAGATCACTGTGTTGATATGACTCCTGGAGCAGAATACATGAACTGACTCGACGTGTCACATATTGATTTTGAGGTCGTCAAAGGAAATCGATTTCACGAACATCCATTTAGTGCAGCATTGGCTATCCACCAACAAACTCGTCTCACTACGCTCGAAATTCTGGAACAACAACAAATCGAACAAGTAGATATTCTTGGACTTGCCACGGACTACTGTGACAAAGATTCCGCTATTGATATCGTTGCTACTGGCAAATATCGAGTTCGACTGATTCTCGCTGGGGTTCGTGCCGTGAACTCTAGTACGGGTGAAGCTGCCATCGAATTGATGCGAGAACGCGGAATACAGATCATCTAACCTCACCAAATTTCTTACTTTTCTCTCATGCGTACCCACCTTCCATTTACTCCTCAAAATTGCTTTGCCGTAGCTCGTGATGAGGCAGAAATCCAGTCATTTCTCAACAATGATGTCTACAAATTTCTCATGCTTGATTTTATTCTAGCTCATCCAGAATATCGTGATATTGAGGTACGTTGGGCGATGAAAGTACGAAGTCCCGAAGTCCGTATTGCTGAGATAATCCCGGAGAATGCCCTCAGGGAACAACTTGGAGCTGCGAGAGCTATCCAAGGAGTGACTCCCGCAGATATATCGTATCTCCGAGGTATGACGACAAATGCCAAAAAACCACTTCTTCGTGAAACTACACTCGCGTTTTTGGAAGATTTCCGCTTACCTGATTTTCATCTGGAAAATGATGGACATGGGGGATTTGATCTCAGTTTTGTAGGACCATGGAAGACTTCCATGATGTGGGAAATTCTCGCACTCAAGATCGTGAATACGCTCTATCTTTACTACTATACCAAGAAAATGAAGGTGTCGGCAAGTGAATTTAACGGTATGATGACGGAGCAATTTTCTCGATTGTATCGGGATGTAGCGATGTTCAAGAACAGCTCTAATGTTACCTTTTCTGAGTTTGGAACCCGTAGATCTGCGAGTACTGATATTCATCGTATGGTGCTGGAGATTCTAGGTGGAGAACTCCCAAATCAATGTATCGGTTCTTCCAATGTGATGCTTTCACGAGAATTTGGACAGAGTAATCCAAGGGGTACCAATGCTCATGAACTGAGAATGATTCCTACGGCTATGGTGGATGCACCCAAAGATATCGTAGACACGATGTATCGGATTGATCGTGAATGGATGACACACTTTCCTGAGCTCGCAATTTTGCTTCCAGATACGTATGGGACGAGCTATTATCTCAAACACGCTCCAGAAGATATTGCGCAGGGACATACAGGTATCCGAATTGATTCCAAAGATCCACTGATTGCTATTCCTGAATATGTAGATTTTGTACTCAAACACGGCAGAGATCCGATGCAGGCTATAGCTATTCCAAGCGATGGACTCGATGCAACCACCGCCATCGATATATCCAGAAAGTGTTCTCATTTGATAGGCAAAATCACTTCCGGTATTGGTACGAGTCTCACGAATAACACCAAAGGTCTCATGAATCCAAGTAAAGAAATCTACGGACCGTATGGTTCATTTTCAGTAGTTATCAAGCCTGAATCTGTCTGGGTGCCAAACAAAAGCGAGTGGGTAAGTACGGTTAAACTTTCTGATAATCCAAATAAGGCTATAGGGGAGAAGCATCGAGTGCTACTCTTCAAGAAGACTTTTGGCATGGAGGGAATGGAGTCTCATGAAGTGTTGGTTTAGGTAAAAATAGTGCACTAAACCCTAAGAATTCTTAATTTTTGAAAAATGAAATCACTTACATCTACTTCAGCCCTTGAGACGGGTATCGCTATCGGTCAGATGTCGATTATCGCAGGAGACCCCGAGGCAAACTTCCAAACTATCGTATCCATGATGCGGGAGGCAAAATCACAAGGTAACTCTATACTCACACTTCCCGAGCTCTGTATTTCTGGTTATATGATCGGGGATCTGTTCAAAGATTTGGCGTTTATGAAATATTGCGAGTCTTTCAATCAGAAACTCGTGCAACTCACGAAGGAGTTGGGTATTGGACTCATCTGGGGAAACATCGCTATAGATGCCTCCAAAAAAGGTCAACATGGAGATTTTCGCCTGTTCAATGCCGTGTTTGCTGCAGAAGGAGGAAGTCTGGTGGATCAAGGCAAGCTCTTTTGAGATTTTCGACCCAAAACAAATTTACCAAATTATGGGATGTTTGATGATAAGCGATACTTCACCTCTACGACCGATGAAATACAAGAACGGGGCATGACGGTTGAACAAGCAGAGGCGTATTTTACTCCAGTGGAAATGCTTATCAAAGGCGTTAAAACCAAAATATGACTCGCTATTTGTGAAGATATGTGGGATGACGATTATCTTTTTAAACCCGTCGATTGGCTCAAAAACAATGGAGCATCCACTATCGTAAATATTTCGGCTTCTCCTTTTTGACTCGGAAAATGACGTATTCGTGATGAGCTTTTGACTCGTCATAGTCAGGGAGTTACCATGTACTATATCAATCACGTCGGACTGCAAAACAACGGGAAAAATTTGGTTCCATTTGATGGGAGATCGGCTATCTATCACGACGGTACCAAAGTTATGCAAGCACCATCATTTGAAGTGGGCGTGTTTGATATCCAGAGCTCACTGAATGATGACCTTTCTGATATTCAGATGCTCAAAACCGCACTCACCACGAGCATCAAACAGTTCATGCACCAAATCGGTAAACGAAAAATCGTCATTGGTCTTTCTGGATGAGTAGACTCAGCTGTAGTTACCGCACTTTGTGTGGAAGCACTGGGAGCCGATAATGTCATTACGGTGAATATGCCAACGGTTCATAATTCTTCACTGACTCGTGATATTGCTCGTGATATTGCGGAACGACTTGGGGTCAAATACTTGGTGGCTCCTATCCAAGATGCGGTAGATATGACTCGACTGGAACTTGAAGCGATGACGGGTATGCAAATACCTACCAGTGGATCAAATTTACTTACTTATGAGAATATTCAGGCACGAGATCGTTCTGCAAGAATTCTCTCGGGACTCGCGAGTCTCTATGATGCGGTATTTACCAACAATGGAAATAAAGTGGAAGCGTATGAAGGATATGCTACCCTCTATGGCGATGTCTCCGGTGCCTTCGCTCCACTGGGTGACTTGCTCAAATGACAGGTGTATGAATTGGCTCAGATATATGCATCCGTAGGAATGCTTCCAGAATCAGTGATTTCGGTACGACCATCTGCAGAACTCTCCGAAAACCAAGATATTACGCAAGGACTGGGTGACCCGTTCATGTATGAGTATCAAGATGCGCTGGATACCTATCTGGAAGACTACCAAAGAAATCCAGAGGATGTGGTGCGAGCTTTTGCTCAGGGAACACTTCAAGCTTCACTCGGAATTTCGAAACCTATTGTTCCCGGATATTTTCCTACGGCGGATGCCTTTATTCTCCATCTAGAAGCGACTTGGAAACGACATTTTATCAGTGTATTCAAGGGAATACAATCACCTCCCAATATCGCGGTAGCTCGTCGACCGAGATGATATATCCATCGTGAATCACAACTGAGTGCCAAACTGACTGATACCTACCGAGAACTCGTTGCTCGTATTCGTAATACATAACATATGAAATCAACTCCCTGAACAAGCAACTCTGAGTCAAAAACTATCTGTATTTTTGGTGGGGCTTTCAATCCACCACAGCTCGCCCATGTTGGCACAATGCTAGAATTACTTGATCATCCAGCTACCGAGCGAATTATCATATTACCGTCCGGAAATCGTGCTGATAAATCTTTTGGGATTGAGGCGGTACATCGCGTAGGTATGATTCAAGCCATGGTGGATCATCTGATTCAAATCAAAGGCGATCGTGTGAGCGTAGACTGGTATTTTCTTGAACATCCAGAAATCGAGACTACTACCAGAAATGAATATGCCCACGTACGATCGAAGTGCGGAGAGAGGGTATCTCATGTCTTTGGTTCGGATGTACTGGAAGCCATGACGACTTGGTGGGATCTTGATGCTGGAGTAGGGGAGAGTACCCTATTTGTCGCACAGGAAGTTCCCAAGACGATTGTTATCCGAGCGGGGTATGAAATTATTCCCGAATCTGTACAAGCAAAACTCGCCAATGTACAAAATATTATCACACTCCAACATCCGAGTGAAATATCGAGTACTCAGATTCGGAATCCTGCTACTACGATTGAGGAATTATATAAATTGGTGCCTGAGACCGTAGCTCAGTACATCATCCAAAACCGACTCTATCATTTTCTCTAATATGCAACGACTTATAACGCTTCCCGAAGCACCCGTTACGATAATTTTTGATGAATCACTGGCTACGGCAGAGGCTTGTTTTGTACAGGCTCGCAAGTTGACGGTACGAGATGAAAGTGGAGCTCTATCTATATATGAAAGTGTGAGAAGAAAAGACTCTGCCTGCATTTTGCCAATCACGGTACGAAATACGGTACTCCTCATTTTGCAATATCGAATCCCGGTAGCCGCTTGGGTGCTAGAATGTCCTGCGGGTCAAGTGGAAGCAGGAGAACTCCCCATTGATACCGTACAAAAGGAGCTGATGGAAGAAACCGGCTACTTAGTACAACGAGAAAATATTGTGCAAATTGGTGGTAAGTTCCCGGCTTCTGCAGGAGGCATGACCGAGATGAGCTCGCTTTTTTATGGGAAAGATTGTATTCAGACTTCTACTCCACTTCAACTCTCTCAAGACGAGCGACTTATGACGGTTGAGATTGCTCAGATGGACGTTCAAAGAGCTATGAAAGAAGTCATGGAACAGGGTGGATATATTGATCCACGACTGGATATTGCTGTACGAGCATTGGGACTTATTACGTTTTCGCATTGGTAAACTGACTCTTCTTCTGAGTGTAACAAATAGGTAAACCGGCATTTTTTCTGAGACTTGACGGATGGGATTTTGTTATAAAATGGGTGTAATTTATACCATTATATGGAACGCACCCCAAATATTTTTGAACTATCTATCCCAGTCTTAGCTCTGGATGTAGTGATTTTTACTATCTATCAAGGAGCTTTGTGTGCGGTTTCGGTTGTTGGAAGCAATATAGTAGCTAAGGGTAAATCAGTTTTACCCGGAGGAGTGGTAACAAACGGAGAATCACTTGAGGAGGCATTTGATCGAATTCTTTTGCAAACAACCGGACTCAAAGGTATCTACAAAGAACAATTATATACTTTTGGTAACCCAGGTCGAGATAGTCGAGGGCATGTGGTTTCGGTAGTATATTATGCTTTGGTAGATTATCTTTCACTCGCATCGCAGATTGATATTTCACGAATTCTCACAACACCGATTCATATGATTTCTACAGATACATTTGCTTATGATCATGCAGAAATAATTACTTATGCAAAAAAACGTCTGGAATGGAAGCTAGAATATACCAATGTGGCTCAAAATATTCTTCATGAAAGTTTCACTTTGACCGCGCTCCAATCAATTTATGAGGTGATTTTCGAGCGAGTACTTGATAAGCGTAATTTTCGAAAAAAAATCTTGGCTTTAGGACTGATACAGGAAACGGGAGAGACGGACAAATCGAGTTCTAGGCGTCCTGCGCGACTGTATTCGTTTGTTGATACTGAGCTAAAAATGCTAGAAAAGCGAGAAATAACCATGTAAGACGTTGTTTTTTTAATTTGCACCCGTAAATAATTGTGTCAACGGTAACACTATGATATTCTTTTATGGTATCATATGTTCCCACTCCAAAAAAAGACCGATCTCATCGCTGCTATTACCTTACTGCACCCAGTTTGGGGATTTGCTGATGTTCTCAAATGAGCTATCGAAGCAAATACATTCTCAGGCAATGAGCTAGAAGAGTTGTATCATATTGTTATGAGTGCCATTAATTCCGTTACTGATACTGAGCGAGAAGCGGTATTTTCTGCTATGAATGAAAAAATAAACCATTTGAAATATCGAGAAGCGACGGCTCGAAATCAAGAACAAGATCAAGCACATATACTCCTCGAAACTATCTAACCATGAGCCAGACCGTAGACCGAATCGCTGCTCGCGATATCAATGAAACTCGAAATGCCCAGCAGCTACAAAAGGCTTTGGAAAAACTTCCTCCCGCACAGCGAACTAAGGTGGCTGAAGCGATTGCTCAAGATAGTCGATTTAGCAAACTCATGTCACATACTGCTAGTGTAGCTGGATCAGCTTGGAAAGGTTGGGAACATGGGGTAAATAGTGCGGTGAATGCTATTTGAGCTGGTATGAATGATGCAGGAAAATTTATAGGAGAAAGTACCGCTATTGCGGTTCATGGTAAGGAGGGGGAATTTTTGGAACATGCCATGCAAAAGACCGAATGGATTCGAAAAGGACTGGATGCTACAGGTGAGTTTGTTGGAACAAGTGCTGCGGTTATAGCGGAAGCGCCTATTTCCGATACTCTATCAAGTACCGCCAACTATTGGGGCAGTGCTTATGAGCAAGCAAAAACGAGTGGTAAAAAAATGAGTGCCGAAGAAATTGCCTATGCTTCTGGTAATGTTGCTGGAAACGTGGCAGTTGGTGCAGTTACGGGCTATGCACTTAAGCATGTACAATTGGTGAATGCGCTTAACAAAAATATGACACTTGGAAGTAAGCTTTCCTCTGTTGATGCATCTATTTCTCAGTGAGCTCAGCTTGGAGTAGAATTTTTAGGAGGAAATCATCTTAAGTCTGGTCAACGCATGAAAATGCCTATCCATCCCGTAAATCCTCATACATCTGAGACTCATAAGCCATCCCGTGAGCAGGTTATTGCTCATGCAAAAATGGGAGATCATGAGCGACTCCAAAAAGCAGAATCAATACTCAGAGATAAGGGATTACTTCAAGATACTGAATCATTAAAAAAACTCTGACTTCTTGATAATACAGGTCAACTTACTCAAGCTGCACAAGATCGAATTCTACGGGGACATTCAGCCGGAGGTAAAGCTGTTTTTGAACAGGACTTTTGAAGTATTCGCGCGAAAGCACGGGCATCAGAAGAACTCCCAAAATCTTGGAAAAAAGAACTCATGGATCAAGGAATTATGGGGACGGAGCGAACTACTATTTTGGCCTCACCTGCTTTTGAGCAACTCAAAAAAACGGATCGAATTTTGGCAAATCAACTGGAATCATTTATGGATCCAGCCCGTATGCTGAGATTTCCTACGTGAAGCATGGGAGGTGACTGGGCAAAAGAAATTATCACGAGCACTCTGGATCCATTGGCAAAAGCAAAATGAAAACTTTCTCCGGAATTGTTTGCTCAAGTGCAAGCTGAAACTCTTGGTAATGTAGAATCTCAGCTCAAGACGACGATTATGTATCGCCTTGATGGCAAACGAGAGTGGATTGAACAAATTGGAGTTGGAGAATGTTTTGAAAAATTATCAGCTAAGTGATTTCATGTAAATCCAGACATTTTTCCTTCTAGTGGGAGTACTGCCCGTATTAAACCTGAACTGGATCAGGTACTTCATCGCGCAAGAATTTCGAGTGCCTGAGAAAAGAGTTTGGAAAGAATTACCGGACTTCGAGCTGAAATGACTCAAGAACGCAAAGCACTTTGTCAAAAATTAACTTCTCCCACACTGACTGAGATAGAATTTGATAGTCTTAAATGACAACTGGTAGTCAAACGACAAATGCTGGAGCAAAAATTGGATGAATTGAAATGACTTCAAGCAAAACTCGGAGAACTCAAAAATACCAGTGCGCAAGAATCTGATGGAATTCGTAATATCAAGTGAGCTATAAATGGACTGCAAGATGAGCTCACGATACTGACTCGATGGGAAAAATGAACAGAAATGGCAACTGCTCAAAAAACTCTCCAAAACCATAAGTCTGAGTCCCTTCGATTAGCTGCCGAAAAAGAGTTGCAGGAAAAAATGAATAGGGGATTTTTTGCTTTGAGTCCAGAACAGCGCACAGAGCTTGTGATTTCTCCACAAGGAGCATTGCTAAGTCAATCCAATCGGGAACGATATTTTTACGTGAATTATCCAGATCTAGATGCGGCTACCAAAAATAAGTTCACTCCTGAAGTGATGAATAAATTTGGTACATACGAAAAAAATATGGTTTTTAATGATCAATTCCTTGATTTGACGGAATCGGCTCGTGCTCAACTCATACTCTGAGGTCATGCTCCTCAAATGAACAAGGATAATTGGGAACGTTTTTTCTATTTTAATTTTCACCTACTTGATCCACGAGTCCAAGCAAAATTTACCCCACCCGTACTTGAAAAAATATACGCAACGCTTGATCCAAAAGTTATCTCAAAAGATTCTTGGGAGCTTCTTACTGCAAAGTATGCTAATGCAGAAGTATAACTTTGAGTTCTCTAGATAGTCAGCGTAGATGATACCTGAGAAACTTTTACAAAAAAAGACCGCCTTTCGCGGTCTAGGGTGTATGTCCCATGGCTTATACCTTCATCCCATGCTTCCGTAAGACTCCTTTGGCCATGCGAATAGCTCGGCGAGCGCCTTTGGAAAGATGAGCAGTTGGATGTCTGCGTGGTTTCATTTGAATAGCCATTTGTGCCTTGGTCACCGCTTCTTGAGTCCGATTGATGGTATCGGATACAGTGCTGGTGCCAGGAGGTGTTACTCCACGATGTTTTCGTGAGTAGGTGCCACCGGGGTGCTTCATGGTAATTCTCCAATGTACCAACGCGGATGCGGCGCATCACAAGCGTGGTACATGCTCAATGGCACTATGTTTATAGCTAAATATAGCGTAGTGTCAATAAATTTCCCAAGACTTACTTACGGAGTTCCAATTTCTAAAGAAAGATAATTTGTAATTCCTTCTTGATTATAGATGATGGTCTTGCCAGATATATTGAGAATATTTCATTTTGCCAAACTATAGGCTGTTCGAGCTCACTTGTAGTAGAGGGCAACTTCCTTTTCCGAAGCTATTATGTATGCGCCACCAATTAAAGAAATAACCAAGTCATTTCCACTAAACTCTGCCAATCGAGCCTCGGTCATACTATTTTTTCCATCTTCAATACGTATCCAGATCCCATCACGTTTTTTCCCAATTGTAACTATTTCATCCCCAAATTTTTCGGTACTGAGAATTCCATCGAAACCCTCAATTTTGATTTCCTTAAAGTTATCTTCGATATCATAAAGTTTGCTCTGATTGAGAATTACTTGTTTATCTTTATAAAAAAAGAGTTTTGATGATCCACTAAAAGTGACACTACTTGGAATAGGGGTTGAGCTATTAAATAAAGTGCGCCCAAGACGTATAAAAGAAGATTCTGTTCGAATAAAATCTGAGTTTACTTCCAAAATAGTATCACGAAGGTCTTTGTATTTCCCAGTTATAAATTTTTTATTACTGGGACAATATATTTCACTATATATCATCTTTGCTTCAGAACAAAGAGGTACTGATTTGAACGTTTCGTCATTCACGAGTAAGCCATCAGTATTGAGTGTGTATATCTTGTTTTTAACAGTAAAAAATCCTTCTCCGAGAGATTGTACTTGCATGCCAGTACTAGTACGTACTATTGATCCTGTATTTACGAGCACTACCGTATCTACGAGTTTTCCTGTGCTGGTTCCAGTAGTATATTGCCAAATTTTACCACTTTCATCAAAACTCAAAAATCACAATCCGAGTTTCTCTATCCGAGTAGAGGTATGTTCAAAAGGTTTGACTACTGGATTTTTAAATAATCCTATCGTATTCAAATAGAACGAGTGAGTTCGAGAAAGATTAATATCAAGGGTAAGTGGAATATAGCCAGGCTCTTCTACATGGAGTTCGTACTCACCATAATCAACAAACTTGTTATCCCCATTAACATAGGGGAGTTGATTGAGTGTAAGAATACTTGGATTTGGATTGACTTTGAGATTGATAATACCAAATGACTTTAGTACCATACCTATGGGTTTTGCTTCACTTGCGGTATGATTTTTGAGGAGTTCTTTGAATCCAATACTTATAGAAAAATAATACCCCTGAAAGAACATAAACAAGAGAATTCCAAACACAAATACAATTCCCCAAAATATGGCGTAATTGTTTCGTTTTCGACGAACTTCGTCGTGATAAGAGTCGAGCATAGGAGAAAATTACTTTCGCTTCATTTTTACAGTGGTATCGAAGGAATCGAGTCGTTTTCCAAAGAAGAGCCGAAGTTGACTTTCTATAGCTGGAAGTGAGAAGAGTGTGAGGGTAAG
>JAQTZK010000090.1 GCA_028687815.1 Candidatus Altimarinota bacterium
TCTACATCGAGGAGATCAATGAGATCTTTTTTAGTGTGTGCACTGACAGCAATAATGCGCTTAGCCTTTTTGACTATGGAACTCAGTGTGACATTATAAGCATATTCTTTGATCCAAGAACCAACGGATTTACCCGGATAAAATGATAGTATCAAATCATGGATAGTGACCACAATATTACCTCGATACCCAATCGGAGCATTGAAGTGAGGAAAGTGCATCAAATCCAGCTTGGCTTTCCGTAAGATTGAAGGAAATATAAGCTGTTCTTTGAGGGAATAATGAGCAATATCTACCCCAATGACTTCAAAAATTTCACTGAGTTTCTGTATGGTATTCACCTGAGCACGGTCACAAAAAATCACAAAAGTAATTCCATCACTCGGACTTACTTTTGTAGAAATTTCTGAAATGAGACAAGCTACATGTTTTCCAATTCCAGTAAATGCGGTTCCATACATCCGCGCGTCGATTCAAATTCGTGGCATGGAGGAAGTATATGGAAAAAACTTGATAGAGGAAGGGGGAATATAGACTATTCAGTTATAAATGTTTGTACATTAGATTGTGGATCACTCTGTCCATCTTCTAAAGTTCCACCTAATCCAGCTGCATCTTTATTATTTTCTAGTGTTTTTATTACATTGTTAGTAGTATTTGTGATAATAATACTTGGCTTTTCTCTTCCCATAAAAATATTAAACTGATTTTCAAAATGACGTGCATGTTCAGTGTCATTTTCATCAAAAGCTACATACTGACCTCTTGTATTTTCTGTTTCTCGAAGCGCCAGTTGTAACTCACTTACTATCTGTGTTTCATTGATAATTACTTGATTCAATTCATTAATTTCTCGCTCTACAATAGCTGTAGGAACTTGATCTCCACGAATATTTTTCTGTATCTGTTGAAGTTTTCCCTTATTTTTAGCAATGGAGAGTTGCACATCGCGCACTCCTTTTTTAAGTTGTTCAATTTTGACAGTTAGATTTTCTCAGGTGGTATGTGGCGGAGGAACGAGTCCAAGTTTATTGAATGCTTGAACGGTAGGATGCTCCAAGAATGATTTCAGATTTGAGGTTGCGGTTATCTTTTTTACGTATTGGGTATAAACGTTTTTAAACCACTCTTTTTTATCAGTTTCACTCATGTCTTTTTTATCTCGAATGACTTCCATACTGATTCGAAAATCAGCCTGAATAGCCCGCTCAAGATTTTCTCCGCTAAAACCTCCATGGTGAATTTGAAGTCCCATTTTATCGATGATTTTATCTGGTTTTAAGCTGATTACTCCAGCACCAGCATCTCCTTCCATAAATGAAGCACCACCTGGTTCTTTCATAACATTGGTATCTCCGAGCTGGGTTTTGAGCATTGTTTTGTAGTCGGCTAATGCGGCATGTTTTTTGATCTGCGTTTCAGAAATCATAATAGAGCCTTGTGGATTCGCGGTAAGCTCATGTTGCAGCTCTTTTCCATATTTCCTCCAAAAATTATCCACTTTTTTAAACATCTTCTGATCAAAATCTAACGGTGCTCCATGAGGCGAGTCAGCAATAGTATCAGTATTTTCACCTATAGCCAGCATCATACTATCAAAATCCGATTGCATTTGCATACCACCTGCTGCACTTCCATCATCAATAAGTTTTTTTGATTTTATAGCAACAATAGTTCGAACTGCTTCACGGAATTTTTCCTGACTTTTCCGGTCTTTAATAAATGCCAGTGCGGGAGAATGTACCTGACCTTGGTCAAAAAGCGGAATAAATTTATCGAGCAAACGTCGAGGAAGTCGCTCTGGAATACGACTCATAGCGAGCATAAAGGCAATACTTTGCTTTTTATACGCGGATCCTTCTTTTTCAAATACCTTCTCCATTGCTCCAATTCCATGTGCATATTCTTTGCTTTTAAACTTTCCCATAGCATAAGCAAGTCGCTGATCGAGATTGATAAATTCTTCAGCTTCATTTCCACCGTTTGTGTATTCACCATCAGTCCCTTCCTTCACACGCTTTTTCACCATTCGCCAAATTTGAGAATTCGGAAAATGAGAATTCGTTTTCATATACTCTTCAATTACTGCCTCTTCCGTTATATTGTCGATTCCTTTGCCACGTATAATAGCTATAACTTTTTGAAATTCGCTATAGTCATTTACATTTGCATCAAGTGGAATCCCGGCAATTCTTTTGAAAAATATCCAACTACCTTCAAGATCCTGAAGTCCTCCAGCATAGAGATTCCCATGCTTTTCTATCATACAAAGTGCATTGGTCCAATGATCATAATCATGAGTACCATTGTTGAGGAGTGAGGCACGAATCGATTTTTGTCGATCAGGAGTCCCCATTTTTCCAAGTGTTTCGAGTCGTTCTTCAATGAGTTTCTTCTCCCCATTTTCATACTGTGATTTGAAATCAGCATACCATTCACTATTCCAACTATCGAGTCCTATTTTCTTGGCAATTCAAAGCATAACTCGTTGCTCTTGAAGATGATTTCCATGTTGAAGGTGGTGCTTGAATTCATCCATGAATTTTTTTGATCCAGACATGAGATCATGAATGCTGAGCCTTCCAAAAGCTGCCTTTAGAGTTCCTTTTTGAGTCTTGATTTCTGCAGGGACGGCTCGCGAAGGAATTTCACGAGGTGGATTGTTCCAAGGAGTACAAGAAAAACGATTCAAATATTGTACAATATACTGAAGGGGGTAATCTTGAGCATCAGACCATTCTGCAGTGCTTGCCTCACTATCTTTCTTTGATTGTGTAAATTTTTCACCCACACGTGCATGGACCATTCCATTATCAATAGAGATAATTTCTACGATATGACCACTATTTCCTGGAAAATATTGTTTCTTATTTTTAACTTTATCAAAACGACGATCGATGAAGTCAAAATATTCCTCTCCATTATCGTCACGCACGATTTCTAAATCCTTCCAAGTATCTGCTTGAGATGAATTTGACTGCATAATTCCCAAAAACTCATCAGAAGATTTGAGTTGATTCTCTAAGATTTTAAATTGAGCCGTTTCATTTTCCACTCCATATTCATAGAGATGAGCAAAACTAATTTCTTCTGGAGGAAATGCTGAGGACCCATTCCAAAGCATGATACCGGTTTCAGTAAAACTCTGAATTCGATATACATTGTATTTGTTCGTTCCTGGTTTTCCGATACTAATACAGTTATTTTTTACAAGAGATACCGGTTGATTTAGCTTTTTGGAAAGTGCTGCATTGAAGGCTTCAAGTGTTTGTGGGAAAGTAGGTTCGGTTTCGACAGAATTGGTGGTGTTTGATGTTCTTGGTAGAACAGCATTTACCGCTTCTGCTTCATCAAGATTTTCTGCTAAAGTTACTTCTTCTGGAGCGTCTTCCTCATCGTCAGTTCATAATTCCTCATCATCTATTGAGTTAGCAATAGTTGTATCAACCGGTGTGCGGTCTAAATCTTCGACAGAAACCTCATCTTGAACGATGTAATTCGGATTTTTTTTGAAGAAAGCTGAACTTTTTTCAAAGCTAATAGAGCTAGAAATCTCAAATAGATTTATAAAAAAATTAGCCGTTACGTAATTTTTGTGAGTTGACTTACCTGATGCATCAAATTGAGTAATAAACCATCCGCCATAAAAACTGGAAGTATCTTCTAGTGTTTGATCAGTTTCCAGAAGGTAAATTGAGGTGATTCCATCAATAGTAGCCCGGAAAATCAAAGGGTCTGAATTATTCAGAAAATCAGGACTTTCTAATAAATTTTCTCCAGCTAGTTGGAATGGTTTCTTTTTTTCTAAAGATTTTTTCTTAAATTCACGAATTCCGTCGAGAAATGAGGTAGTGCCAGTAAATTCTTCTGGATTTTCAGTACGTGAAGTTTTCTTTTTCTTCGTTTCTTTTTCTTGGAGTTTTGCTTCCACTTGATCTTCTAGCCATTCTTGAAAGTACGCAGTAAGTTTTTTTGGTAATGGGCTTTTCGAATCATCTATAAGTTCGCTTATAGTAGCCTCAGAAACATATACATCTGAAATATCTGACCACTCTAATTCTGAAAGAATAGTATCAATATCAGTTCATTCCGATGCATCGAGGAGTGCTTTGAATTTTGGAGCAAGATTCGTTTTTATATCCTTTCGAATCGTATTTTTCAGAGCTTCTTTTGAAAAAATTACATGGTCAATTTCGTACAGATTCTGAAGTGAAATCGAAATGGAGACCATGGAAAGGAGGGTGTGTTTTCCTTTCTTATCGAGTTGATCCCAAAGGTTCTGGAGGTCAATTTTCTTTATTTTTCCAGTTTTCTCTGTTCTTTGGAGGATGGTTAACATTTCT
>JAQTZK010000013.1 GCA_028687815.1 Candidatus Altimarinota bacterium
CCGCAAATGCCGGTGCAAGTAATCCTATGGTAGTAACAAATACGGGAGGTATTGGAGAATCAGCTGGATTCCAGAATATTACCCTCGATCAAGCGAACTATGGTAAGGTGAGCTATGTCGATGCTGCCCCAGTAACACTTGCAGCCCTGTCTGGTCGATCAGCGAATTTCGAATTTGCATCTCCATATGTATACGGTCTTAATGGAATGAGAGTTTTGATTGATGGACAATATGGAGATCACTTCAAAAAACTCTATACCATTGATCCATCTGTGCCAAACTACAATGTATATGAAAAATATGTGGTAGCGCATGATACGGATACTGATGAGCAACCAAAATGGCTCGACTATAAGATTCGAGAGAATGCTGCTGCCACGCCAACAAATATGAGTTCAGGTATCCGATATACGACCAATGGAAATTTCCCAATTTTCGGTACATCTATGGATCAAAAATCATACGATATTGCTGGAGCATCTTGAAGTGGAAGTGGATTCCCTGTAGAAGTGCAGATGAGCTCTAAACCTACGCTTACCTATGACAATACCAAGCTACGAACAGGATTTGTATCTGCAGTAACGTATCAGATTCCATCAACTTCTGAATATGTACAACTCCCTTCCATTGGACGTGGACTTACCAAGGCAGATGGTCTTACGGCACTCAATCCTTATGAAATGGTTCGAAACTTCTTTGATGGTTCCTATACTATTGGAAAATCGACAACCACAATTCCAACTACGCTTTCGAGTACCATCAATGATATTGCTATCATCGGTCTCTCCAACCAATATAATACTTTGACAACGGACTCTGGAGGAACTCAAAAGAATGTAAATGTCGAAGGAGAGCTCAATCGAACCGCACTTATTGCGAATATCAAGCAGAATGTAGCTACGGTTTCCCGAGGAATGGGAGCAAAGACAGCTACAACAGGAAAGCATTGGTGTGATCCAAGTGCGATCAACGGAGGGGTAATTAGTGATCTGTATGATACTAATCTCGCTGCTTGTACTATTGATGTTAATGGTGAAAAAATTATCTTCGTTGATGGAAATACTACCTTAAAATGTACTCAAGGATCTGGAAATACCTGTATGATAGATGATAAACGAGCACTTATCGTCAAAAATGGTTCTCTCTACATAAAATCAAACATTTCTACCCTTAACTCAAGTGCTGCTCAAACTTCTGGGCAATTCTTCATGGGAGTGATGAATGATACGGGTCTTGCAAACGTCACTATTGATTCAACTAATATTGATCCAAATAATGTAAATATAGCTTCTGCTGATATGAGTGGATGGATGTTTGTTGACCCAGCGGTTACCAATCTAGATGCTTTTGTCTTTGCTCAAGGGCCAATGGTTACTTATGATGCTAATGATACCGTAGGAGGTAAAAACATCCTCTATACCGCACTCAATACTACTGAACGCAAGCTTCGAAACCAGTTGTATATCAATGGAAGTATTCTTACGCTCAATACGATTACTGGTTCTCGACAGTCTTCTCCCGAGTGTCCGTATATTATTGATAACTGTACGGCTGACGTGTCACAGATGTTTGACTTAGTCTATGTTCGACGATTCACTCTTGGATCTATTAGTCTCTTTCCACCATTCAATACCGCAGATACTCGAACGGTGCCGTATCATCCAGATGGACCAAATTTTGCTAAACGAGCTGGAGGTGTAACTGGTACGAATACAGTCTCTGGAAACGAACTTCGTTCTATAACTGAAACTACCTACCAACCTTACCCAATGATGATTGAACGTGACCTCAGATGGAATTCTTCGCCAAGTAGACTCTTTCAAGTAAATCGCTAATATACGTGTATATGAAAAAATTCTGATTCTATTACTTTGTCATAGTCGCCTCAACTATGCTGCTCTGACTGTTGACACAAACAGTCAATGCTGGTGTTATCCCAGGTACTTTAAATAAAGGTACCTATACATCAAGTACAACATGTGGCACTTCTACAAATTCCTACAACCCATCTGGTGGATATTGTAGCAATACCTATTGTAGAACCTATGCAGTAGGAAGTAGTAGTGCTTGTTGATCTTGTACGAGCTATCAGCAAGTACCAAACTATTCCTATTATAGTTGTGTTGTATGATCCTATCCTACTTACGGTACCTGTACTGCAGCTAATGGTTCCACGTATTCTTGTATTACTGGTTCAAATCCTATTTATGGCACTTGTTCCTACATTAGTAGTTATTCCAACGGAGCTTGTCTTTCTTATCCGACTTGTCGAGACGCATCATTTGGATGTGCTGACTACTATCATTATCCAATTCCATCAGGTTCATTAACCTTTACCAATTACCTCTATGCCAATAGTAATCCAAATTATGGATTATCTGGAGATAGTCGTAAACTAGGAAATGATACCCCACAAACTTGTAATAAATGGGCAAACGGAACCAATCATTCATCTCCATATATGTGAGGGACAAACTCTTGTCAAGATGGAAGCTCAAGTTATTATATTTGAGGTGCGAATGGAGTTTGTAATAAATTTTGATCAACCGACAACCTTATTACGAGCTTTAACCAAGTTGGTGCAGTAACTAGGTCGGCTCCTGCAGACACTGATGCTACATGTACGGTTCAAGGTCGATATGCGAGTGCTGATGATTCTGGTCCAAGCATATCGCTCAATGGGGTAAGTAATGTTTTTGATGGAGATCAGAATAATTGGTGTAATTATACCAAGTACACGGCGAGTAATTATGGAACTACTACAAATCCTGAGCTTCCTGGATGTACCTATTATAAAAATAAAACCACCCATGCTGGTACGATAAAAAATCCTGATCTTCTAGAAGGGCTTACCATTACCGTTGATGATCCATCAGGTATTTCTCAAGTTACCATCGAACTTGGAAGTTGTACGGCCGTCTATGATTATGCATCGGATGTTGGTTCTATTTTAGTAAGTACCACAGCGCCAAGTGGAGTAAAATCTGCTTTCAAGGGTATTACTTATAATTATAATATTGCTTCTACGAGCAGTGATTCTAGTATTTTGGCTCCTTCTTTACTTCAGAAATTTGGTGTATCTCGACTGGATGCTTGTTTGATAGAAGGAAAAAACTACCTAAAGATTATCGCAAAAGATCAAGCTCGTTCAGATGCTGATGGTGTTTCGTATGCTCCAAATTTTACAACAAAAGACCTAAGTACTTCCACACAATTTATCAAAATTGACAATGCTGGTCCAGCTATTGGACTTACGGGTAATGCAGCAAAAATAGCCGAATCCAACGCTTCTGCTAATATGTTTGTAGGTGGAGCTACGATTGATGGTAAATGGAAGAATTTCACCATTACTGGAGGACTCAAATCTACCGATCCATTTGGATCTGGAATTAATCCACCTTCATGTTTGGTATATACTGGTGCTACCTACACCTGTACTACCAGTGCTACCAAGGGGCCAAAACCTTCATCAGCTGGAGTAGTATGGAGTGCTCCTTCTGGAGTAAATGGTACTACAGGGGTGTTTACTGGATATATGTGTGATGGTCTTGGTCCCATTCCATCTACTGCTTCATGTGATTGGTCGTGTGCTACGGGTTATACTTTTGATACTACCTCAAATGCCTGTGTTGCTTCCAGTAATCTCTTCATTTTGTTTGATGCTGGTACTCCAAATGCTACTGGAAATCTTTCTGCAAAACTTACGAGTGACTCAAGTGATTCAAGAGGATTACTTAAGACAAAAGATGCAGGGGCTTGTATTGCTCCATTTAATACTAGTATAAGACGAACCTATAATTTTAAGTATCAACCACTTGCTACTTATAACTTTAGTACAGTTCCAACTGGACCATTTCAAATTGTAGAAAATGGAACTACTGCTTGTTCTATGCCACCTCCACCTCCACCTGCATATACGTATTCATGGTTTTGAGGTGCTTGGGGAGCTTGCCAAGGTCAATGTGGTACTAATGGAACTCGAACTCGAACAATTATGTGTAAAAGAAGTGATGGATCTCCTGCTGCTGATAGTCAGTGTACTGGGACTAAGCCAACAACAAGTGAGGCATGTGCTATGGCAGCATGTCCTATAGTAGCCGATGATTGTCCTGCTGGTGATTTCTCAGGAAATACTTTTGATGGTAAGTGTACTAATATTTGTATCGCAGGAGGAATAGTGCCGTGTACGGTAGGTGGAACTATGTGTACCAAGGGTACTATAGAAATTTCGCCCACTCCATCCCTTAATTGTGCTGATACATCCACTCCATCAGCATGGTATAAATCAGCTGGAACAGGAAGATGTGGTGAACAGGAAGGTATTGACTATTGGAATACCATGATCACAACTGTTGGGATAACTGCAGCAAAATCCAGCTTTGATAATAATATAGTTAATGATTGTGTTCGTTTGTCAGGTACGTCAGATCTAACAACATGTTTTAGTAGAATTCTCTGTGGATATGGAGACTACATAAGCAATACTAACCAATGTGTTCGTAATGATTGTGGTCTCTGAAAGATTGATGGTGTGTGTGGATCTGCAAATGGAGGTACATTTAGTCGAGATAATCTTCCACCAGACACACAACAATGTTCCTCAGGTATTGCTATACACTCTCAAGTAGCAAATGGTAAATTTGACTGGAAATGTGACGGACGAGACGGAGGAGTGAGAGCGAGTTGTAGTGCTACAATTACAGAAAGCTCACCGCCACCACCACCAGCTGAGGATAAACGATGTTATTATGCGGATAGTTTTATTACTGAAATCTGCGCAAGTATAAGTGATTGTGCACCAACTCATCAATCATGGGACACCCAAAAATGTGGTTTATGGTCAGAGAATCCGCAATGTGATGGCTATAAAGACTCACCTGTAGTAAGTTGTGGTTATATTCCACAATAAGTGGGGGATTGGAACTTATAAACGAATTAAATTGAATTACAACTACTGCATACATTTATATGTGCGAATAAATGTGAAGCTTAAAACAAATATATAAAGAATATTGATTCTCTTGAATATAATCGTGTTATTTATTCTGTAATTAAAAAAATCTAAACAAATAAAGTTTAGATTTTTTTAGTATATTAGGCTTTACTTCTTCCCCAAACATACAAAATACTCCTCAAAACTCCTATCTCGACACGCCTTTGGTTTGATACGCTGCAGGGTAGTATATCGTAGTTTCACGGGAGAAATAAGTTCTTGGATATCTTCTCCAACAAATACTTTAAGTACAATATTCCCACCTTTCTTGAGCCATATATCGGCAAATTTGAGAATTTCGATATTAAGTTCGATCGATCGATATTGATCAACTCCTTTCATTCCTGTGGTATTTGGTGCGATATCTGAAGTAACGAGGTCAAATTGCTCTACTCCATTTGCCGCACAGAATTCGGCAATTTTTGGGGCATCAAAAATATCTCACTGGAGGAGTTTGACATTGGGTCGACCGAGGGATTTGATTTTTTGAAGATCCACACCAAGAACGAGTCCTTCAGGACCTACAATTTTGGCGATAACTTGGAGGAAACTTCCAGGTGCCGAAGCAATGTCCAGGACTTTCATATTTGGTTGAATGATCCCAAAAGTATCTTGAATCTCGATAAGCTTGAAGGCACTTCGAGCTCGAAATCCAAGTTTTTTTGCTTCGTGGAAGTACACATCTTGGACGACATATTGTCCGATAGATTTCTTTTTCATTGACAGGGGGTTGACTTTTACTACTATATTCTGTCACACTCTAGTTTAAAGCTATGAAACATCAAGTTATCATTGAAAAAATCCTCAAGCTCTGGTCTTCCAGCAACTCTATTTTGTTGACTGGAGCTGCTAATCTTGACGGAGACGCACTCGGTTGCCTGCTCGCACTCTATGATCTTGCTGTAGCACAAGGGAAAGAAGTGGTTATCGTAAACGAAAAGCCACTTTCCTCACTGTATAGTTTTCTTGGAGTTGCCGATCGAGTTTTGACGGTGGTGCCAAAAAAAGAGTATGATGCTATTTTTATTTGCGATACAGGATCCTTTGATATGCTCGGGACAGTATATTCTGAAAATGCTGATGTATTCGCTAAAACACAAATTGTAAACATTGACCATCACACTTCTTGTTATGGTGATTTCTGCTGGTCGACGTGTAGTTTTGAAAATACTTCTGCGACGATGATGGTGGCGAAGCTTATAGAAATCGGTTGTGGACCACAGGCAATTACTAAAGATATGGCCACATATCTACTCTTGGGACTCTACTATGATACGGAGTGCTTTCGAAATGCGAATACCTCAGCGGAAGGATACAAATTTGCTGCCCGAATGATGGAGTTTGGTGCGGATCACAATCGACTTATCCGTAATCTCTATCAAAGTACCGCTCCAGCATATGTGGGTCTCTATGGGGAAGTGCTTGCATCGCTCGTATCAGTACAAGAGGGGATTGGTATGATAGGAGTAGTTACACAAGAAATGTTGAAGCGACGAAATATTTCTATCGATTGTCTTGGAAATGAACTCGTCAATGATTATCTTAGATCGGTACAAGCTAAATTTGTGATTCTTCTGAAAGAAACTGTGGAGGGGGGATATCGTATTTCTCTCAGATCCAAGGATGATGCCTATGATATGCGTCCTTTGGCTGCTAAGTTTGGTGGAGGAGGGCATAAGCTCGCGAGTGGGGCGTGTACGAAGCACTATTCACTCGAAGAAGTGATGAATATCATTGCCAATCATGTATTTTATATGGATACTTCATCTACTTAATTTTTAATAACAAGATTATGAACGATATTTCTCAGGAGGCAACTAAGGATAGCAATGGAAATATTCTTGAAAATGGCGATTCGGTTATGTTGATCAAAGATCTCAAATTGAAAGGTTCCAATACGACACTTAAGCAAGGAACAGTATATAAAATCAGGCTTACTGACAATGTTGAAGAAGTAGAGTGTAAAGATCTGGTTTTGAAAACTTGTTTTGTGAAGAAGAAGAAATAGGTAGAGATTGAATATATAGGACTATCCTAATTTTAGGATTTCCACCATAAAAAATTCCCTTTCAATAACGAAAGGGAATTTTTATAACTTCGAAAGAAGGAATTACGCCTTGATTTCAACAGTTGCTCCAGAAGCTTCAAGAGAAGCCTTGATTTTTTCAGCATCAGATCGCTCGATGTTTTCCTTGATGGCTCCACCTGCATCAGCGAGTGCCTTTGCTTCAGCAAGACCAAGACCAGTAATTTCTCGAATAACCTTGATAACCGCGATCTTTGAACCTCCTGCAGAAACGAGATTAACGTTAACGGTAGTTTTTTCTTCAACATCAGCAGCTCCAGCAGCTCCGGCAGCAGCAACTGGTGCAGCAGCAGAAACTCCGAATTTTGTTTCCATTGCAGATACAAGATCAGCAAGTTCAACGATAGTAAGACCTTCTACAAGATCCATAACTTTTTGCGCGTTTGCGCTGAGTGTAACATCAGACATAGTATAAAAATAATGAAGTAACAATTTGCGAGGAATATCCTCGTCGAAGCCACCCGCAAGGGGGAGCTTCAGACGAAACTATTCAGCAGCAGGAGCTTCAGGAGCCGCAGCCTCTGGAGCAACTTCAACAGCTGGAGCTTCAACCACAGCGGCAACAGCAGGAGCTGCGGCAGCCATTGCCTTAGCAAGATCACCAACGCTGGTAACATTCTTTGCTTCCATCTCGGTCTTAGCACCATCGAAGAATCGTGCAAGTGCAGAAAGAGGAGACATCATAGAACCAAGGAGTTTTGCGAGGAGAACTTCTCGTGAAGGAAGACTGGCGAGCTTGGCTGTTTCTGCAGCTCCGAGAACTCGACCATCAATGTAACCTCCAACGAACTTAATTTTCTCTTCTTTTCGAAGTTCGTAAGCAAATTTGTTGACGATACCAAGAGGAGCTACTTTGTCGCCTTTGGCGATAAGGATAGCTACGGCACCAGGAAGTGTGTTGATATCGATTTCTGCACCAAGAACATTCTTCATAGCGAGACAGATGAGTGTCTTTTTAGCTACCATATAGACTGCATTTTCCTTTCGGAGCTCAGTTTTTATCTTGCTTACATCGAGAACCGTAAGTTTTTGATTACTCGTAAAAGCAATAGCTTGAGCCTCCTTGATATGAGCTTCAAGAGTACTGAGAATTTCCGATTTTCGAGCTTTTGTAACTGCCATAGGGAATATATTAAGAATTGTGACCATCAGTCAGAACAAAAAAGTTCGTGCGAGAGTCGCACGAACTTGAGCAAATAGAGAATGAAGTGGATACACTCTGATTTGTTTGGTTCTGTCTCGGAAAGGCTTACCATAAGTGCTTTCTGTCTGCGACTGATGTAGATGTCGGAGAAGAGTATAGAGATTTTTTGGGGAAGTCAAATAGGATTTACAACCCTTACTCTCTTACAACACCTGCATCAACAACTCCTCTCGCAAGACTTTCCCAAGATTAATGGTAGCTCACTTTATATTGATGGGATTGATGTCATCTGGGAGTGATTCAGAATACTCTTTCATGAAAGTGCGCTCTACCGATTTGATCTCTACATCATATTCATAGGTTTCGTAGAGGACTTTACCTGACAAGTTTTTGATTATTGCATCCACTCCACCATCGACAGCAATAAGGTCTATATCAAAAATAAGCTTTCATAAAACTACCAAATCTTCCCATTCGTGCTCCTCCACCTCATCTTCAAAATGAAAATGAATACGCTCACCTGAATGGGTTTGGAGGAGGGGTCAAACGTTCATGTCAAACAAATGCATACTTCAAAAATTAGTAGTGAATTTTATTATCTTTCAATCCTTCAAAGATATTGTGGAGCACTCTGAAACTAGTTAAAGTGCTTGATTTTATCGGCACTTGGATGACTTCGGAGTTTCTCTAGAGTTTTTGCTTCAATTTGTCGAACACGTTCTCGAGTGACTCCAAACTCTTTTCCTACCTCTTCCAGGGTGTGGATTTCTCCTCCATCGAGACCAAAACGCATGATAATAATCTTTCGTTCTCGTGGTGTGAGGAAATCAAGCATGTCATAGAGATTTTCTTTGAGCAGGACGAGATTGGCGTTCTTGTCAGGAGTCAGATACTTGTCATCTTCTACAAAATCTCCAAGGGTGGTGTCTTCTTCACCTCCAACGGGAGAGTCGAGAGAAAGAATATCTTGGGAAATTCGCATAATCTGTCGAACCTTTCGGATATCCATATCGAGCTCCAGTGCGAGCTCCTCCATAAGTGGCTCACGAGCGAGTTCTTGAGTAAGACGTCGGAAGGTATGAGTAAATCGGTTGATGGTTTCTACCATATGTACCGGTACTCGAATAGTTCGAGCTTGATCGGCAATCGCACGAGTAACTCCTTGTCGAATCCACCAAGTGGCATAGGTAGAGAATTTGAATCCCTTTTCCGGATCAAATTTGTCTACTGCACGGAAGAGTCCTACATTTCCTTCTTGAATCAGGTCGAGAAGTCCGAGACCACGACCCATATATTTTTTGGCAATAGAAACTACGAGACGTAGATTGGCTTCTGCGAGTTTTCGACGCGCTCCTTGATCACCTTTTTTGATAAGTCGACCAAGTCGCACCTCTTCTTCTGCATTAATAAGAGAGAATCGACCGATTTCATTGAGGTACATTCGAATCGAATCATCCGAAATTTCAGAGAGATCGATTTCGGCTGCTTTCTCTTCGCTGGAAGTCTTGAGAAGTACTTCCTTATCCATGGTATCAACAATCTCAATATTCAACTTCATGAGTCGAGTGTAGATTTCATCGACTAAGTCGAGATTTTCTTCAACATTGG
The DNA here is from genome assembly GCA_028687815.1 of Candidatus Altimarinota bacterium. Lineage (GTDB taxonomy): Bacteria > Patescibacteriota > Gracilibacteria > BD1-5 > UBA2023 > CAIVSN01. The sequence goes on from JAQTZK010000013.1 coordinate 9,832, forward strand.
GAAGAGTATTCGCGAGTTCATCATGGGTGATTTTTCCTTCCTTTTTCCCTTTTTTGAAAAGGAGTTGCATCTCTTCAGAAAGGCCTTCGAGAAGTTCTGTAGGAATACTGACATCGATGAATTTTTGAAGTCCTTTCCCAAGTCTTCGCTTGTCCTGTGCTCGGTCAACGGGCATTCGACCGAGTCCGCGAGCGCGTTTTTTGGGTCCGTCACCATCTTCATCCTCGTCATCATCCAAATCATCATCAAGGGGATCGAGATGGAGATCATCATCATCGGTAATGTGAGCATCTTCTTCCAGAGGAATGGCTACAAAATCATCCTCGTCGAAATCTTCGAAATCTTTCACCACTCACTTTTTTGGTTTAGTTTCTTCTTCTATAAGTTCTCCTTTCTCTTTTTTCACCGCCTTCTCAATAAATTCCTCAAAATGAATCTCAGCTGGAGTATCATCGAGCGGATCATCGAGCGGATCATCCAAGAGTTCTAGATCATCCAAATTTACCTCTTCTACATCACTGATACGGGTATCATCATGTTTCTTTGCCATATGGTAGGTGTTACACTAAATAATCCCAAGTTTTTTCCCTTTGGAAATTAAACTTAGGTGAGCTTGCATATACTCGATTGAGTTCTGATCCATGCTGGAAGCGAGGGCTTGTTTCTCATGTTCATACATGAGCTTTTGAGCTCGTTTCACAAGTTCAGAAAATTTTAAAAGTATCGTGTCTCTTTGAGTTCATTCGTTCTCCGCTTCAACCTGAAGTTCGAGAGCTTTTATGGAGTCAATATCGGTAGATTCCGATTGACCCAAATGGGCAAGTATCTCTGAACGGATGAAGTCGAATGAAGGGATTCCTTCAAAGTGCTCATCAGTATAATCAATTGACGCCAAAAACAAGTCATAAAGTTGATAAGCGCTACAGTAACCAATAAGTGTGTGTCAAAAATCTAGGCTCATCATTCCTGTTGGCTCATCTTTTTTGGGTGGTGCCTTGACTCATTTCAGCTCTTCATAAACCACATTTTCACTGATATCCAGGGATCTGGCAAGGTACTTGATGGACATATCAATCTCGATGCGATTCGTCATTCTTCGGACATATTTGAGTGCTTCTCGAAGTACGTGGGTTTTCCCAACGACCGAATCTAAATCATACCGACTTTTCCCAGCATTAATAAAAAATTGAACCGGGGAAATGGCTTCCTCGATAAGTTTTGTAAAATTACCTCCGCTTTCAATGAATTCATCGGGATCTTTTCCACCTTCTACTTGGATGACTTTGCAATCTACTTCTTCGTTGAGGAGGGAATCCAGACTTGAGAATGTGGCATTTACTCCAGCTTTGTCCATATCGAGACAGAGAAAAATCTTGGTAGTGAGTCGTCGAAGGAGGGCAATGTGTTCTTTGGTGAGCGCCGTTCCACTAATCCCCACCGTATTGGTAAAACCTGCTTGATGGAGCTTGACGGTATCCATTTGACCTTCGACCACAATCACGTATCCAAGTTTCATAATGCTCGCCTTGGCCAGATGGAGTCCGTAGAGGATTTCTGATTTATTAAAAATACGACTCGCGGGGGAGTTGAGGTACTTTGGATCGCCAGCGTCAATGATTCGTCCTGTAAAACCAACGGTATGACCTGTAAAATTGGCAATAGGGAAAATCAGTCGTCCAAAAAATTTGTCTCGATTTGGACTTACAAAAATCCCAGATTCAAGGATGTCTTTTTCGGACATACCATGGGATTTGAGCAGAGCAAAGAGACCTCGTGAATCTCCAGAATACCCAATCTGAAAATTTTGAAGGGTAGCTTCTGTGAGACCTCGCCTTTGAGCGTAGGCAAGTTTTTCACTATTTTCACTTTTGTAGAGCTCTTCATGATACCAGTTTGCCGCGATTTTGTAGGCTTCAAAAATATCAGTTTGATTGGAACCTCGTTCTTTGTGGAAGTCGGTTTTGAGCTCAATACCTGCTTCTTTGGCGAGTAACTGCATCGCTTCTCGGTACTCAATTTTCTCAATTTCTGCGAGAAATTTGATAGGTCCGCCGCCTTTTCTACTCGAAAAACAATAGGCAATATTTTTGGCAGGAGACACCATAAAAGATGGAGTTTTTTCCTGTACAAAAGGGGAGAGTCCTTTGTAGTTGGCTCCGGATTTTTTGAGTGGCACATATCGCTGGACGAGTTCCAGGATATTGATTTTGGCTTCTATTTCTTGGCTGATGGACATGGACCGGAAGGTGGGCAATTTCTAACACGGGTAGTATACAGACTTGTCCAAAAATCGGAAATTAATGCAAAGTGAGTTTACCCATTAATAGTAAATGTATCCGTGAAAAGTGTGGCAGAGCCGTCAAAGCCTAGACTTTTCCAAGTACAGTTGTAGCTACCCGGGGTCCAGCCAGCATCAATAAAATCCTGATATTTAGAGAAATTGGTCGACATATTCAGCTCAACCACTGTCTTTTTTCCAGTTTGTGTACTCGTAGTTGGTCCAGTGCAGGTAAATGAAACCTCCTGAGCTTTTTCAGTAGTCCAATTCGCTCCGTAGGATATATTTCCAGGAGCAATGGTAGAACAGGGAGTTCCATCACACGTTCGAGAAAGTGTGAATTTTGGCTTCATACCATACATGCCAAAGTTTGGATCTGTAGGTGGAGCAGGTGCTGCTTCGATGGTGAAGGATTCCATTTTGGTATTTACTACTCCATTTCCCGTGATTTTCCAAGTACAATTCCATGTTCCAGCGCTCCATCCATTGGTTTGAAATTCTTTCCAAGTAGTACGAGTACTCGCATGGCTCAGGGCTTCATTTTGATTGGAGATGGTGCGATTGGTCATCATATTACTTTTATTTCCTCCACCGGTACATTCCCAGGCGAGTTTTTCGGTATTTGCGGTAGTGGTCCAAGCGAGTGTTTGACTATCAATATCGTTGACACGAGTAATAGTTATTTCTGGCATGAGAATACCTCCAGATTCTGCCATATCTTGGCGCCAATAGAGTTCACCATCTACCTGAGTGCTACAGGTGCTTGGATTGCTCGATGGAGTAAATCGATCCGTGAAGTATCCTACCCGACTTGGAGACCAAATATCGGTACCGCGTATACCAAGAATTCCTGTCTCTTGTTCTATAGTTGTGGTACTTACTTCAGTCCGACTTCCGACTCGACAATATTGTTTTCGGTATCCTTGAGCACAGCCCCAGCCACTGAGTCGATATACATCATTTTTTGCTAAATAGACGAGTGCCCAGCCATTGGAATCTGCCTTATATCTCTCAGTACATCAAGTATTTTTTGGATTGGTGTAGGTAGTGGGTCAGAAACCAATATCTGAGATGTAAGTATCGCACTTCTGCCAGATTTTTTCTTCAACATAACAGATATAGTATTTACTTTTGAATAATGCTTGATCTGCATTCATTTTTTTCTCATTGGCGATTTGTTCTGCGGTAGGAGTAATGGTGGATTGAGAAATACTAGACTGTGACACACTTGAGGTACCATTCCAAGAAATAAAATAGTGACGAGTCTGTTGAGTTGGAATATTGAAATATCCGACTGATGATTGGCCACACGTAAGTCAGATATCGTAGAGTTTACCCCCATTAACATCTGTCAGCATGAGTATTCCAGATGAAGTATTCGGTAGGAAATTTCAACCATTTACGGTACCAGAATATACAGAATTATTTTTGACATATCCATAATCTAGCCAACATCCCGCATATTGATTTGCTATCCAGTTAACCCGAACATCACCCTTGCTTGAATCCAATTGAAATTTCATGGATGAATCAGGGTAGATGGTGGTTCCAGATTGTGTGAGGTAGATGGACATAGTAAAACTTCAACTTCCTCAGTTTCCACTTCCTGTGCTAATTCCATTAATTACCCCAACCATGTCCGTTACAAAGTCTGCTCCTGAAGTAATATTGGTTCTGGCATCCGTAAGCTCAAAAGTAATATATCCTACGATATTTTGAATATTTGGATCAGTTGAGTATCCAGGTTTTGCGGCAAGATTAGTAATACCGGTATTGACTTGAGTAAGAAAAGCCTTGAATTGTTCTACATTCAATGTCGTGCCACGAGTAAGAATTGATCTTACGATACCATCAAGACGAGCAGCATTTAGGCTACCAACTGTTGTACGGTAGGTGTTGCTTGGTGTTGGTTGCCACTGAGTTGCTGCATTTGATGGAGAAGTATTGGCTCCTGAAAATTGTGAAAGCAATCAATTTTCACCTATACCCGAAGTAACTAACATGATGCAAAGTCCTAGAGCGAGAAATATCGCGAGTCAGATAAAGAGAAGTTTTTGACGATACGATACGATATTTTCTAGTTTCATATGAAATACATATAGAAGAGAGAGATTTTTTACCGAGTATAACCTATAAGATGCATGCATCAAATTTAAAAAATCATGCCACGTAGTATTAAAATTTAAATAATATATTTAACTTAAATTTGAAAGATTGTAAATATATATAATATAAAAAGGATTACGTATCATTACCTCTCTATCCATGATGCCATTTCCTCAGGTACCATCCCATTTAGCTCTTGAAGAAGACCAGCTCAGTAGTCGTACATCAAATAGATTCAAGCATATTTTTGATTCTGTGAGTGCTGGAGTGAACGCCAATGTAATGCCAGTAAACGAATTTGTAGAACGTATACTTAGTTTTAAGGATGATTCTATTCGCTATGATGCACTATTTGCTTTTATGCTCAATGTCGATGCTTCTGTATTGAGTACGGGGGCTTATATAAATACTATCAACGTCAAAGATACACAAGAAGCATTTGAATTTATAGAATTATTGACAGATGTTTTGTGAAATATGGTATTTAATCCTGGTGTAATCCAATATATGAATCGCTCTATTCCACAAGCAATCAAACCCTTGCATCAGTTAAACAAACCAAGGGATATCAGTTTTCATGAAGAAATGCAAAACGCTTTTGTTCTTATTTGAATTGAATGTAAAAAAATCAAGGAAGATTCTGGACTTTCTGAGGATCAAAAAAAGATGCTTATGAAGCGACTTCAGCCAAATTTTGTATCTTTGGTAAATCTTCTCAAAGCTAAGGCGCATCCAACTATGATAGCCATTGAGAATCTCACATTTTAGAGCGTAATTTTACTCCAAAGTCCGTGCATTTCTAGAGTTTCAATTTGGGGTATCGTGCAGACCGTGTTCAAGCTCGTATAATCTAATGTTGCTATTCCATCTACAGAGCCAGCAATTTTAAGAAGTTTTTTTCGTGTCGTTGGACCAAATCCGGGAAGTTCTTCGAGAATATTTTTTTTCATAGCCTTGCTTCTTGCAGCTCGATTGAACGAAATAGCAAATCTGTGAGCTTCGTCACGGATTTTTTGCATGAGCATAAGCTCAGCGGACCCAGGATCAAAATGAATCGAATGATTATCTCAGGGGATAAATATTTCTTCTTCTCGCTTCGCTAAAGAGCATATTTTTGGGAGCATTTCTCGTTCTTTTTCTCCAGGATATTTTTCCATAGCTCGCTCGATACCCTGAAGAGCGCTGGAAAGTTGTCATTTTCCACCATCGATAATAATAAGCGTGGGAAAATTGTTTTGTTCAAAGCCTTCAATAGTGCGTCTTTCCATAATTTCTCGCATACTTTCGAAGTCATCAATTTTGTCTTCTTCGAGGGTTTTGAGCTTATATTTTCGATAGAGTCCGGTTTCGGATTTTCCATTGACTATGACGGATCTTGAAGCTACGGTGAATTGTCCATTGGTATGGGAGTTGTCGTAACACTCAAAAGTAAGGGGTCATTTTTTGGGAATTTCAAAAGTCAGCTCGGAAAGAATAGACTCCATAGTTCCACGAGTCAGCGTTCGTTTGGTGAGATTTTCCATCTCTTCTCGATAGGCAAAATTCAAAAGATTGGCTCGATTGAAGGTGAGGAGGTCATTTTTTGCTCCAAATTCTGGAATTTCTATCCGAATACCTCGTTGTTTGAGATAACTCACCATGGTATCTCACGTGAGTGGTTTTTCAAGAATCAGTATGAGCGTAGAATCGGGAGATTCTACATAGGTTTCTGCGAGATATTGTTCGAGAATTTCGTCCACCGTTTCATCCAGCAATGGGGCAGCTTGAGTATGATGAATTCCTTGAATTTCTCCATTACGTACTTCTGTTCGACCAATAAATGTTTTGGAATATTTTTCGAGAATCATTACCACATCTGCTGCTCCTGATATAGCATCGCGAGCTACTTGTTTTTGTCCGAGAATTTCAATAGATTCAATTTGGTTTTTGATTTTTCCAGCTTCTTCGAATTCAAGATTTTTAGCTTTGGTCATCATTTTTTCTTTGAGTTCACCGATAACCTCACTCATTTGACCACGGAGAAATTTTTTCATCTGATCCAGATTGGTTTGATGAGTCTCTATCTTGGAAGATTCAAGGAGACAAGGCGCTGGACAAAGTCCAATGTAGTAATCCATACAGGGTGGTGTTTTTCCAGCTTTTGCCAAAATACTTACTTGCTTGTTTTCATCGAATTGAAACTTCATTCGACAGGAACGAACCTTGAAAATCTGACGCAAATGACGGAGGGTAATACCTACATTTGCCTTGGAAGTGTAGGGGCCAAAATAGGTGCCACTCTCGGGTTTCTGTCTGGTACGAAATACCTCTCCCACTGGTCCACTAGAAATTCCAATATAGCTCAAATTTTTATCATCCTTCATGAGGATATTGTATTTTGGGCGATGTTTCTTGATGAGATTGGTTTCGAGTACGAGGGCTTCGATTTCTGATGAGGTTTCAATCCATTCAATATTTTCTACTTGGTGTACCATTTGTACTTTGGCCGCGTTCAGACTTCCTGTGCCATTAAAGTAGGAACTCACTCGACTTTTGAGGTGTACTGATTTTCCAACATACAGAATTTTTCCCGTTTTTCCGAACATCTGATATACCCCGGGTCGACCAGGGAGTAGGGTAAGAATTTCGGATATTTTTGCTTTCATAAAATGAGTATATCGGAGTATACTTTTTTTGTAACTGTTTTTGGGTATAATTTTTTCAATGTTCCGTTTTCTTCCTCATTCACAAAAAGGCTCCGCACTACTTTTGATAGTGGTATTGTCTGGATTTATGCTCGTGAGTTTTATTTCTTTTTCTTGAGTGGTACGTGAGTCATTGCAGTTACAATCATCTTCATACGTAGATGATCTTATCGGATTTGATCAATTTCGAGAGAGTTATATAGCTACTGGTACAGGTAAGCTTCCCGCTACCTATTTCTTTGATCCATATGGCCCGATTCGATATGGTGCGGTTACGGTGTTTTCTGGTAGTACTCAATCCGTTATTTGGAATCAGTCCGGATCTCTTGTTTTGAGTCGAACTACCGGAGCTCCATTTTGTTACAAATGACTTGATGGAGTGACTCTAATTGACTCATGTACTACCCAAACAGGAAGTCTCACACTCCTGAGTAATTCAGGAACTCTGGTAATTTCTTCACTTGGGGGATACAGTTGAGTATCCTTCTTGCCAACCTCCAAAGTGAGAGTTGATGGAACGGCATTTCGAATATTTCGTATAGTAGGAAACACGAGCTTTCTTGAGCGAATTATGACGAAATAATTTTTTGTAATTTCCCACTGATTTTTCTATATTTTCTATATACTTCTCTCCTACCTATTTCCATACTATGACCAAAAAAGACTATTACGCTACCCTTGGAGTATCAGAAACTGCTACTGAAGCAGAAATCAAAAAAGCCTATCGAAAACTGGCGATGCAATACCATCCCGATCGAAATAAAGGTGATACGACCGCTGAAAAAAAATTTAAACAAGTAGGCGAGGCTTATGAAACTCTTTCCGATGCTAAAAAACGAAAGCAATACGATACCTTTGGGGCACATGCGGATTCATTTGGAGGAGGATCTAGTGGGGGAGCTCATGGTTTCAATCCGAATGATTTTTCTGATATCTTTGGCGGCGCATCACGAGGTGGAAGTGCGAGTTTTGACTTCTCCGATTTATTTGGAGGTACACAGGGATTTGGGAACCAGTGATTTTCTGGATCGAATCAACGTCAACGAGCAGAAACTCCACCCAAAGAAGAGTTACCATCACTTGACGTAGAGCAAACTCAACAAATTCATCTTTTTGATTTTCTTCTTGGTGTCAAGATAGATGTTACTACCGTCTATGGTAAGCATCTAAGTCTTACAATTAAGCCAGGAACTCAACCAGGAACTCGGTTCAAAATAGCGGGAAAGTGAAGACAAAGTGAAGGTCG
>JAQTZK010000091.1 GCA_028687815.1 Candidatus Altimarinota bacterium
CAGGTACCCTCCTCTTCCATGGACGTACTCTAAAGAATGCGAGTGCCTTTAATCCAAACCTCACTCCCGTATTCTCAGGAAGTGGAAAGGTACTTACTACCAGTACTGAGATTACGAGTCTTATGACAAGTCTCAAGAATACCTACACGAGTAGTGGAGCTCCTGATGTAAAGTCTAACACCAGTATTGCCAGTCTCCTTACTATGAATACAGGAAGCCTCAGTGAACTCTGAGTCAATCTGGTAAAGAATGAACTTGGGATTAGTGGATTAAGTGGAGGACCAGAGAATACTGACACTACCGTAAGTGGAACATGTACGAGTCTTCCAAGTAATGCGGTGTATTTTAATAATACTACAAACTACTCCCTTGTAAGCGCTACAAGTGGAACAAGTCTTAGTGCAGTCACGGCTGGATATTCTGCGAGTCCAGTTACGAATACGTGTCAGTTTAAGTGTAATGTGGCTTCTTGATATACTTGGGATGGAGCAGCTTGTGTACTAAGAAATTCACTTGCTTCAGATACTTCTGGATGGAGTTCAGCCACTGGTACATGTCCAACTTGTATTTCTAACGCCTACACAAAAAACCTTGGAACTATGACACTCCTTCAGTGTGAGGTAGAGTCAGCTAAGCATCACGCAACGATGTTTTATCCGGATTATTATCAACACCCTGCGAATGGTACAAATTCATGGAGATGGAGAGTTCATGCAACTTATGGAGTGTATAGTTCAGCACATCCAAATCATTATGAAGCTCTTGCAAGTAATACATATGCTTGTAGTCTCATAAAACAAGTGGGTGCGAATGTGAATGCGAATAATGGTAGTGCATATAGTACTAGTATAATAACTGAATCGAGTCCATGGGCAACTGGAACAGCTAATGGCTATACCTACAATATACACCGCATGTTAACCAGTCACAACTATGTGTGTTCATTGTTCTTACGGGTAAATGGATTGAATGTCTACGGTAAATGAGTTCAGGCTATGCTATCAAATAAAACCGCTACCATGACTAATGGAATTTCATCACTCTGTTCACATGGAAATTGCTGAGATACGTATAGTTACCTGTACGGAGTTACTGGGCAGACTGATATTAATGCTGACAATACTTCTGCTATCAGTGACGGCTACTGCTACGGATACACCATCTACAAATAATCCCCCCATTTTTCCTCTTCCATTTGAATCCAATCCATCTCTCCATATACTCCCTTTATGGCGATACAAAAGAGTAATATTCAAGATCTGGAACGAATCACCGCACCAGAAGTAATAGTAGCGGACGAAGGAGAAATTCGCCTTCGTCCTACTTCTTTGGATGAATATGTGGGTCAGACGCAGATCAAAGATCACCTCAAGGTGTCTCTCAAATCTGCAAAAATCCGAAATGAACCCCTGGAACATCTCTTGTTTTATGGTCCACCGGGACTCGGGAAGACCACACTTTCGCAGATCATAGCTCGTGAAATGGGTCGAGATTTGCGCTCGAGTAGTGGTCCAGCTATTGAGAAGCAGGCAGATATTCTCTCGCTCCTCACGAGTCTCAAGGAACACGATATTCTCTTTATTGACGAAATTCACCGACTGAAGCCTCAGATTGAAGAAATTCTCTATGGGGCAATGGAGGATTTTCAGATAGATATTATGATTGGTTCAGGAACGGGAGCTACGAGTGTCAAAATGGATATTCCAAAATTTACCCTTATTGGTGCGACTACCAAACTCTCTAAGCTTACCGGACCACTTCGAGATCGTTTTGGAAATATCCTCAAGCTGGATTTCTACGATATTTCGGAACTCCAAACGATTATCAAACGTTCTTTTGGTGTTTTTGGGCAAAAAAGCTCAGCGCCTATCGATGAGTTTGTCGCAAAGAAAAGTCGTGGTACTCCCAGAATTGCGAACCGATACGTCAAAATTCTTCGAGATTATGCAACCGTAGGGGAGAATACCGAAACGATCGAAACAGTATCCAAGATTTTTGATAATCTCGGTATTGATGACGTGGGTCTTGATGGTCTCGATCGAAAGCTCCTAGAAACCCTCAGTAAACACTTCTGAGGACGTCCGGTTGGACTCGGAACACTGGCTTCGGTAGTGGGAGAGGAAGAATCCACTCTCGAAGAAGTAGTAGAGCCATATCTTCTCAAGATTGGATATCTCGAACGAACGCCTCGAGGTCGACAAATTACCCATGCAGGTGAACAATATATTCATAGTCTTTCCAAGAAATCTGGGTAAATATATCGAGATATATTGCCAATTTACTGTATCGGTACTTCATCTGAATGCTAAAAGTGTGGAATATATTTCCACACTTTATTTTGACTTGTCAAAAACCTGACTACTATACTAGGAAATTAAAACATATTGTATGAAGTCTTCCATTATTCTTATTGGTGCCCCTGGAGTAGGGAAAACTAAGCTTTGAGCTCAAGTAGCTGCGACGGAGAATTATGATTTTTTCGATGGGGATCACGCACTTATTGAATACATTCTAGAAAAAGGGGAAGTACACACTTCTGATCCCGTTGCCCAAAAACTCATCCAGCTGGGCGATGCGGCATTTTTGCAATATGAACATCAGTTTTATTTGGAGTATTTCCCAAATGGGCTTCAAGCCGAAACTCAGGTAGGTGTCATTCTTTCGGCTTCAGGAAGCATGCCTTTGGTTCCTGAGACCGTGGAGCATTTCAAAAATACGGGTTCTCATATTGTGTGGATTACCCGAGATACTGCGAGAATTGTCCAAAACTGTAAAAAAAGAGTAGATGGAGTTACTCGTATTGTTGGTATGGAAGCCCATGGTACACTGGATGCTGTTCTGGCTCATCGTAAGGAAATCTATCGTAATTGTGCCGATAGTATACTCGATCTTGGAAGTATCGATACCAAGACTGAATCCATTGAAGCTATTGCAGCTCACCTCAAGAAAATAGGATAGCAATACTTATTCTCGAACAATACTCTGAATCATAAGCTCAATGAGGAGTACAATAAAAATGAGTAATCCTCCTGTTTTTTCATTGAGAATCCCAAGTTTATGGAATACTGCCAAACCAAGCAGACTTCCTGCTATGAGAAATCCTTGCCTTACTGAAGCATGGAGTATTTCTTGAGAAATAAGACCACGATAGTAGATTTTTTTGAAAGCATAGATACAAATCCCAGAAAAAGAAGCGACTCCTAGGGTGAGCGCGGTTCCCATGGTAGCAAATGAAACGGTCAAATTTCGCTCTGGATCCAAATAGAAGTAGAGTAAAGTGGCTGATAGCCCACTGAGGATGAATATCAGAAAAAGAGTCGTAATATACGGAGAAAAACGCATGTCTGCAATGTATTCCAAAAGCAGATTCTTGCAACTTTACCGCATCGAAATGTGTGGAAGATTAGTATATTTTTTGCACCAAGTAATTTGCCGCTTCGCATAGTTGCGGTTCCCTTGCTTAATGAGTTCGATAGCTCGATCTATTGAGTATTCTCAAGCGAAGGCATGACAAATCTCGGCATATCCAATCGTATTGAGTCCTGGACTATGAGAGGTGTAGTCCTGTTTCAATAGGGATTGTACTTCTTCTATGAGTCCTGATTGTATCATTTGATCAATTCGGAGATGAATGTTTGCATAGAGAACTTTCCGATTTTCAGGACTGTCTTGATATGGGGTAGTTGCCTGGAGATGGTACACCAGGGTTCGTTCAGCTCGATAAGCTTTTTTTGATATTCCTGTTCGCTCTTTGATTTCGAGTCAACGCATAACATATGGGTAACTGTTTGGATGAATATCTTTTGCATATTCTGGGTCGATGGCTTCCAATTTTTCCCATAAAGCCATATTCCCATGCTCCTGTCGAAATGTTTCTAGGGTTGCCTGATATTCCAAATTACTCTCAAATGCGGGAACATCCAAATCGTATATAAGCGCATCTATATAGAGTCCCGTACCTCCACAGATAATGACAGATTTTCCACGTGATTGAATTTGTGTAATTTTTTCCCTCGCATAGTCACGAAAAAGGGCAGCATTATAGACTTGATCTGGAGAAATCAAATCAAGTCCAAAGTGCGGAATTCCTTCCATTTCCTCAGTTGTAATTTTCCCAGTACAAATATTGAGTCATTGGTAGATTTGCCGTGAATCTACAGAAATAATTTCACCATCCCATTCTTTGGCAAGTTTGAGGGAGAGCTTTGTTTTGCCACTTCCAGT
>JAQTZK010000092.1 GCA_028687815.1 Candidatus Altimarinota bacterium
TCACAATTCCTATTTTTGGAAAATTGATTCAATATCGAATTCTGGTAAGTTTTTGTAGCTTTCTCTCGCTCCTGCTCGCTTCAGGTATTACTATTCATCGTGCACTCGATATCGTTTCTACTGGTCTCGGGAATTCGTTTTTCTCTGGACATATTCGAGGCATCATCAATGACGTACGAACGGGAAAACATCTCTCTGATGCGGTCGGTGGAGAATATCTCGAACGAAAAATGGCAGGAGAACCTACCGTCTCTGATGAAATTCTCCGCAACAAAGAGCGTCTCGATATTTTTACGATAGAATTATCTACTTCCATCAAGGTAGGAGAACAAACCGGATCCCTTTCGAATATGTTGGAAAAGGCAGGTAAACGCTACGAAAAAGAGATTGATGTTCGTGTAAAAAACCTCAATGCCCTCTTGGAACCACTCGTCATTATTGTGATTGGTGCCGGGGTTGGAATTATTATTCTTGCCATCATGATGCCGTTCTTCAATATGGCAAAAGTGGTCGGATAAACGACTATTCTCGACCTGCTTCGGCAAGCTTCGCACTTTGATCCGCAATCTGCAGAGCTTCGATAATATGCCCGAGTTTTCCTTGCATAATCGCTGGGATATTGGGGAAATTGGCCCCAATACGATGATCGGTCACTCGATCTTGAGGAAAATTATACGTTCGGATTTTCTCAGAACGATCTCCCGTACCCACTTGAGCGAGTCGAGCCGAACCGAGTGCGGCATTTCGCTTATCTTCTTCAATCGCCCAAACACGAGCTCGTAGAATTTCGAGTGCCTTATTTTTGTTTTGAAGTTGCGATCGCTCATCCTGACATTCTACGGCAATTCCAGTAGGAAGATGCACCATTCGAATAGCGGAGTTGGTCTTGTTGACATGCTGTCCTCCCGCACCACTCGATCGACATACCATGATATCTAGATCTTCATCTCGAATAACTACGTCAATCGCTTCTACTTCCGGAAGAACCGCTACCGTCACGGTACTGGTATGTACTCGCCCCTTGGCTTCTGTTTGAGGAATTCGTTGTACTCGGTGAGTTCCACCTTCAAATTTGAATTGTGAGTAAGCACCACTTCCGCTGATTTTGAAAATCTTTTCTTTGATTCCTCCCGTATCGAGCGCATTTTCTTCCAGTACTTCTACCTGAAAACCAGCTTCTCTCGCATAGAGCTCATAGGCATTTGCCATTTCTCGCGCAAAAAGCGCTGCTTCATCCCCTCCAGCTCCAGCTCGAACTTCCAAAATGATGTTTTTTTCGTCATTTTTGTCCTTTGGGAGCAAGGCGAGCTTGAGTGCTTCTTCTAATTCTGGAATTTTCACATCGGTTTCCAGTACTTGCATTTTTGCAAGTTCAATCATTTCTGGATCTTTTTCGTTTGCGAGAATATCCTTGGCTTCTGCAAGGTTTTGAATTTGAGCTTTGTAGAGATTGTATAAGTAAACTGTGTTCTCCAAAAATTTCTTCTTCAGCATAGTTTCCTTGAGGAGTTTTGGGTCACCATAAATATCACCATCCTGAAGTTTCAGTTCTATGGCAGCAAATTCTTGCACTAAGTGATCGAGTTCAAATTTCATAATAAGTATTGTTTGAAGCAGAATTGTAGAGCAAAGCAGGAAAAAATCCATAGATTTTGCATTTTTACGAGGTTTCGATACTATCTGTGCGTTCACCAACAGATAAGCCCTGATGGCGGAATGGTAGACGCGGAGGACTCAAAATCCTCTTCCTTCGGGAGTGCGGGTTCAAGTCCCGCTTGGGGCACCAAAAAAAATTAAACCTCATCCGTTAGGATGAGGATTATTTTTTTAGTATTCGCATGTTGGACTTGAACCGTAGCGACACCAACGAGGTACGAGTTGGGGAGAAAGCCAATGGTTTGGCTTTCTGTCGCAAGGCGTTTTCCGAAACAAGTATCCGACTCGCAAAGGCGGGACGACACTGAGGAAAAAAAGTTCTGCTTAAAAAAACGCCCACAATGCTCAGTTACTTTTGAAGTATAGTAAGTGGAAATCGAGCATCCGGCAGAGTTGGATGTATAAAAACTACCTCTACCAATGACTCAACTCAATATATATTCTTTATTACTCCTACTGAATTTGATGTCTTGATCAATTGATCCATTTCATGCGGCAAACTCTTATCATTGCATAATGATGAAATAACGGGGGATTTTACCTCTCCAACTGGTAATTGAAATGCTTTCATACTCATCACATCGTTTATATTTTGAGATGCTTGGATATGAGACACCTCAAATGTTTGTAATATTTTTTCATATATTACTTCTTGAAATGGTATTAGTTTCCGCTCTTTCCCACTTCATCTCCAATAAAATCATCTTTCTACTATACGCCAAATGAACATAATACTGAGTGAATCAACTGGTATTTTAAAGACTCACTCCAAGCATTCATGAATATTAACAGTATTTTGTTGACCCAGAATTATATAGGGTTTTTTCATTTTAGCTTGTAAGAAAAATGTCTGATTTTTTCTTGCTTGCATGAAAGTAATACCCGTAAATGCGACTGAAAATATTAATAACTGTATAGATATTTGCTGTACGAATCCCGGTAGTATAAAGGTTGGAATGAGTGTTGTAAAACCTAATAGAGATATCGTTATCAGAAAAAAACCTAAGAATAATAAAAATTTTACTATAGGAGGAGCTCATATGAGCATCTGTTTTGTATTAATAGCATCTGTTTTTATACTTGCGTCTTCAGTGTTTACTCATACATCTGATGCTATATAATCCATGAATTCCTTCTGTAGAAATATATCAGTAGTCTTTTCAGCATCAAAAAGACCAACAGCATTTATGATATCAGTTTTCAAAATATATTTTACCTGAATACTTTTACCAGAATACTCAATATATTTTTGAAGTAACAGAAATGAGAAGGTGTTTTCCAAACCACTCAGCACTATATCTTGAGTATACACTGGAACAAAGTTATCCTCTCCTGATGGATCAAGCACTTTCACTCAATAGAGCAAAGTAACTTTACAGATTGATCCCAAGTATTTTTGTTCTGGATTTTTAAGTATACCGTGAAGCATATTTTCTCTATAACTATATTCCAGTATTAAAGGATTATTTACAAACATATTTAAAATGAAAATGGGGAAAAGGGAATTTATATTCAAAACCGATACAGTATAGTACTCTAAATCACTACTGTCAATCTAGCTCTGGTGACAAGCTAAGTATAGCACTCTGTTAAGTTAAGATTTACTAAATAGAATAAGACGCCAAAAATTGGTTTTTCTCTCTTTTTAAGAGAATTTTGTCAATCAAAAAATCACAATTAACTTTTTTTTGAAAAAAAATATCCTATACTTTCATTACTGCATGTCACGTGCATCTGCCCGCGTATTTTTCTCTACAATTTTTACGCAAATATCGATGAAACTGCTGGTTCGAACACCGCGTCAGCCACAATCATCATCACCCTTGCTCTCTGTGATACAGTGAGCCTGGGACTCCTGCACACAGGGAACAAATTAGGGTAAAACGGACATACGGTGTAAAAAACCGAGCAAATACGCTCGGTTTTTTGCTTGTTTTGGATGGATTGAGTATACTGGAGGCTATATATCTCGATATTTCTCTATGACTGATAACAAAGAAACACCCGGGTCTGGGATCAATTCCAAAAATACCCAAAATGATTACCTCAAAGAGGCAATCGATCTTATTGAGCACAATATCCAGATGGAAGGTAGTTCGGCGCTTTTGTACCGAAGTACAGCAAATACTTTTCTTCAAAGAAATTTGAAGAACCAAAAGCAGACTCAGTTGTATGTGGAGCAGATTTGGGCACAAATTCAAGAAAGTTCTCGATTCAATACAACTACGGTTTCTCAAGAGACCATTACTCAAATTGCCAAGAAAACTCGAAGTGAATTTTTGAAGCAACTCTGAGTCATCGAGGGTCAGCGAGATGCTATTATCTACCAATTGGAGCTAGAATATAGCCTAGACGCTGATCAAAAAAAGGCAATTCGTGAGAAAGTAGCCAATATTCCAAGCAAAGAACTCTCGGAGTATCGATTGGCCAGCAAAAGATATCAAATGATGGTACAGATGAGTCGAGCACGAAACGAAGTGACCCCACTCCTACTTCCTGTGACTCAAAGACTAGAAAAGCTTTTTGGTACAAATCTGAG
>JAQTZK010000093.1 GCA_028687815.1 Candidatus Altimarinota bacterium
GGTGGTAAATGGAAAAAAGCCTCGAGTCACTCGTGAGCGATACATGAAAATACGTTCGCTTGTTTGGAAAGAACTTTGTGGTAAACCAGTAGTACCCTTATCAACGCTTAAAGGGCACCTTGCTTTTTTGCATGATGCTGATCGTGTAGGATATAGTAAATTGAAAAAATCGCTTTCCAATAAGGTGGAAAAATCAGTAATGAGAAAGGTTTTTCTATAAAACCAAAGCTGGTTAGCTTCGTTTTGACTTCCATACAGGATATGAAATACTTTGAAAGTAATTCTTTCCTTTTCTTATATGAAACATACAAAAAAAGCAATTTCAGGTCTCATGGTGTTGGGAGTATTAGGTATTTCGCCCGTAGTACTTGCTGAATCTTCAGTCAGTACTACATCTGATTTTGGAACGGTGAATACTTCATCTAATAGGGAAACTACTATGAGTCAAGGCGATTACTGGGCTCAGCGTAAACTCGAAGAACAGAGGAAATCTACGGAAATGAGAAAATCAAAGTATACAGAAATGAAAACCAAGGGGTATGATATGTCGAGTGTAAGCTCCGATGTGCTTGATGCATCAAAAACCGATGAATCTGCCTTCTGGAATGCTATGAAAGTGGTCATGGCAGCAAAGGATGCGGGGAATCGTCAAAATATTGCGAATGAGCTCAAAAAGAGTGGTCTTGATACGAGCTTATTAACCCCAGATATCTTGGATCCTAATATCACAGATGAAGGTGCTTTTTGGAAACTGGTCAAAGCCATCAAAGATAAACGCGAAAATGATATACGAACTTCCAAACCCGGATACGTAGAGCGCACCAATACTACGCAAAATATGGATACTGGTAAAAAAAATGAAGAAACAAATCGTTGATTAGTAGCACCCGACAAGTGAGATAATGGGTCTCAAGTTTCCTCTGGTCATGAAAAAAAACAGGTGCAAGTACCAAATGTTCGAAAAGAAAAACCAGCACTGTCTGAAAAGACTCGAACCTATCTAATCAAAAAATTTAATAACGTTCCCGAGAGTAGAAAAGATGCTTACTATACTACCGCAAAAGCAAACCTTGAAGCTCAACTCAACAAAGCCATTACGAGTAAAAATACCCGACTCGCTAAAAAATTAACGGAAACCTTGGAAATATTAGAATATATTCTTGGATCGGATGAATTAGAGGATGAAAGAATTATTAATTCAGCACTTCCGGAGTAGGAAAATTCCACTTCATTTAACTATATTCCTATGTCTGAAATGCCAGAAATAGATGAAGTTGAGTTGTCCTCAAGTCCACCCGAGTCCTCAAAAAGTGAGATACCAAAAATTGCCTTGATTCAGGTACTCTGCACCATTGCTATTATTTTGGCAATGTATGCATTTTCCAATCGAACTATCTTGGCTATCAATGAAAAAATTGATAGCCAAGAATATAGTAAGGTTTGAGGTGAAGAAAACTACAAAATGCTTCAGGAAATTCAAAAGGATCAGGTGAATTCCATGATTCGTGACTATTCCGTTACGAATCCGGAATATATAGAACAAATTAAAAAGAAGATTCGAAGTGAAAGCAATGAGGATGGTGAAAAACTATGAGTAAAAAATAGACTTACTTCAGATGAAATCACCTCTTTAAAATCTCAAGCGCTGATACTCGGTAATTCGGGAGCTCATATTTCTCTCATTGAGTTTTCTGATTTTACCTGTGACCACTGTCGTGAATTTCATAACAAAAAAATACTTTCTCAAGCAGAATCTTCCTCTTCATGATCTATCAATCTTATTTTTAAAAGTACTCCATGAAGAAAAAACTTGGAAGGCTTACAGATGGCAACCATGGGTCGCTGTACCTATATGCTTTCTGGAAGTCTTGCGTATGCTAATTTTGTAGATGCAGCTTTTGCAGAGGAAAATTTGACGAGTAAATGATTTAATAGTTCAGGTGCAATAAATTATATCGTCAAGAAACTTTGAGTCAATGAAGCGCAATTGAAACAATGCGAAGCGAGTATGGATACAAAGGCCATTCTGGATCGAGAATTTTGACAAAGTATCTACCTAGGTATTTGAGCTACCCCAAGTACCTTGGTGGTAAATTCAAAGACAGGTTACTACCTAATAGTGGCTGGAAATGTAGATCAAATCTTGTTGAATCAAGCTATCAAGGAAGTTGCTAATAACTAAGCTACTGTTTCAACAATCTTAGAGGCTCCTTGAATTTTTCTTCAATGGGAGCTTTTTTGATAAGATATACTACACTGCAGTACGTAGAATTATTCAAATCAATAAAGATGTTATCACTCACCATAAGGCAACCGTAGGACTTCCCTATTCTATAAGGCTCTAGTGCATCATTCATCACAGAGTTTTTTGGCTCTATGTGTCGCTGTCCATCGATATTGTACATATATCCTGAATATTCACTTTCTGGAAGATTATCGACGTATTCCGTCACGCAGGCATTGACTCAAGGGGTACTTGAATAATATCGAGCTACTGGCATGATGAGTAACATGAATATCGTCACAGAATACGTAATAGCCTTGGTTTTCATAAAAAATGATATCACCCATTGTTTTGGTAATATCGTAATATATAACGTATGAGATGCGAATAGAATTTTTACTGGGTAGAGTGGTCTTTTTAAGAAGCTTCTATATCTGATATATAGAATAAGGTAGTTCGTTTGTTTATTTTTTTAAGATAAGCTCAAGTATTCTTTGAATATGAGCTTGAATTGATTTCAGTTTTTGCATGTCTCCATTGAAAAATCAAAAATCTCGA
Organism: Candidatus Altimarinota bacterium; assembly: GCA_028687815.1. Taxonomy (GTDB): domain Bacteria; phylum Patescibacteriota; class Gracilibacteria; order BD1-5; family UBA2023; genus CAIVSN01. Next base: position 2,783 of record JAQTZK010000093.1, read on the forward strand.
TGTAATTCATTGAGAAATGGCATCAAATCCAATTCTTTGCCTCAAAGTAAAAAGAACTGGAGTATATGAGCAACTCCGAAGGGATATATCAGCGAATTTGTACTTATATCAATCATCTCCAAATCTGAAAGACCAATCTTCCCTTTGAACAAATCTTTTGGATTACGTCATGATTGTAGGTAGTTTTGCACTTGTGTCTTACCACGGCTATAAGTGGTATCTTTGTGTTGTACTCATCTCATGTGACGTGAATAGTTTCTCTTGGATCTTCGGAATTTTTCTTCGTGACCATAATGACCAATCATTTTGAAATAGAGTTCCAAAAAACGATGAAATTGAATACCAGTTAGAATTTCTCCATACATGATAAAGATCATATTTTCCGAAATGGGTATTCTTGATATATCACGATCATATAAACTATATTCCATAATGATAGCAAGCCCCTCATCACGAAAAATATTTCCAGCTGAACGAAATCCTAAGGTGCTATGATTGTTATGTGCAATAATATAATGCGTTTCGATTTCATGAGCGATCAGACTGAGAATTTTTCGTACTGAGAGGAAATCATATTTTTCCCCTAATGGTATGTACAGCGCATCTTCACCATCATAAATACTACTTCTTTCATCTTCTCGAATAGGTATTTTAAGTCAGTATATTTCAAAAGTGATTTGGAATATTTGAATATAATTATCTCTTGGTACTGGGATATCAAGTATAGACTCACTCAAAAATTCATCACTTTTTTCCTGTTTTACGTCAATAGTATGCCACTGTGGAGAAATTTCACAAAGTGCTAAAAATTCTTCCATTTCTGGAACTGAGAGAGTGGATCATTTCTCTGAAATCGTTTTTTTACATCTGGCAATACTGGCCTTATGTTCTTGAGGTACTTCTATTACTTGACTTCAAAATACTGCAGTATCATGGGTAATTATCTGTGAGATATTTGATGTAACTTCTTCTTGATCAAGTGATAGTATAAGTCATGCCTTTTCGGCTTCAAATGGCAATCAAAGTTGAGTCATTTTCAGTATATCTGCCTTCTCTTCTAGGGTAGATATCAGTAATTGTCCGTGGCTTGAAATACTGGGAAGTCACTTCAATCAGTTGAGTATGGTGGATATAGATTCCTGGGCCTGTATAATTTTTATTTCAGCAAGTTGGACAAGGTTTTGTATCTCTTGGGAAGTTAATTCCAAGTTGGCGAGCTCAGAGAGATAGGTGTCGCCAAAAATAAGTTTTCCAAATAGTGTAGTATTGAGGTAGTTCCCATTTGGCAGTGTAGTATAGGCGTAGGTTACTTCATAAATATCCAAATATACATCTGAAAACACGGTCATAAGTGCCATGTCGTGGTAGGTTTTTTCGAGTTGTTGG
>JAQTZK010000094.1 GCA_028687815.1 Candidatus Altimarinota bacterium
TTCGGAATTCACGATGTTATTATTAGTTCTGAGGGGAGTAACAATCGGGTGTATTTCTTTAATATGGTGAATGGTAAAAAAATAATGGAGACCATCAAGTATTTAAAGGGAAATATCTCACTCACTACTGTAAATAAGCAGACGAGTGAGTGAATGAATGTAAATAACCAAGAAGCATCAAGTACATCTCAAACAGTAAGTCAAACGGCAATCCTGGATTACAACGATTCGTTTTTAGCAACATATAAACCGAGCATGAAAAAAGTGCTCATTACCAATTTTTTCCTGATTTTCCCCATAGTTACTTTACCGATAGTGGTAGTCAATGTAATAAAGGCTATGTACACTTCGTTCGTAGTGGGGCAGAAAAGTATTGATTTTAAATTTGAGTTTCTAACTACCAAGCTGAACTCTTTTAGTGTAGATAGAATTACCCAGATCATACTCAAAGAATCCCTCCTCGATAAGTGGATTGGAACTTGTAGTGTATTTTTTTACTCGATTGGCTCTCAGACGCCTATCGTGTTTAAAGACATTAAAAAAACAGATGATATGTATGAAAATCTACTCTCCAAAGTGGGAATCTATAAAAAAGTTTCTCCACAAGAGTTTACGACTACATTTTCCATGGTAGAATATCTGAAATCGAATATTTGGGGAACTCTTGTAGCATGATTGATGTTTTTATGAGTCATACTTGTTTACCTTGTAAGCGAGGAATACTTACCGCTCATTTGAGTAGCAGTATTTGTGGGCTCCATACTCATCTATAAGAAATATTATTACTCCACTCATTTCTATACGAATAACATATACGAATATTTTATAGAAAATACGGCAGGGATTATTATACAGAAAACATCGTATGTGACGTTTGATGATATCAAGGCACTGGGGGCAAAAAAATATCCGTTTACTGATTCTGGTAGCCTCACTTTTGATGTAAGTGGAGATACGAAAATTCAATATGGGAATTCAGCAAATCATTTTCAAGTCGTAAATAATGTGGTGAAAGTAGAGTTTGTAAAAAACCTATTTGAAAAGTTGGATACATTCGATACTTTGCTCAATAACCATCACGTACTCGATACTCAAGTGGAAGTAGAGAAAAAACAGGATCTGGGGAATAGTATGATTATGGTAGTTTTTGCATCATTGTTAGCGATTTGTATTTCAGTAGTGGTATTACTATGAAACCCAGAAATACTTTCCGTCTATGGTTTAGTTTTTGTAATAGTGTTCTTTGTAATAGTGATTGCCGTGCAAGTTTGGTTCCTCAAATCTATAAAATATACCCTAGAATGATCTCGTCTCGTGAAATACTGGGGAATTATTTATAAATCCAAAAGAACGATTTTTTATAATAAAGTCGATTTTATTGAGAAAAATCAAGGTATGGTAAACAAGATGTTCGGAAATGGGGTAATTTCTATATTTACGAAATGAAGCAGCGGTAAAGATATGGTATTTACCGATGTATCCTTGCATAATGAACTCTATGAGATCATGTTGAGGAAATTGCAGAAGTAATAATAAACCCCCATGAATTTGGGGGTTTATTATTACTTCTGTATCTCTTTTGAGAACACCTCTTTGAGCGTTGTGAGGGAATAGATTTTCAATTTATTTCACGATGAAGTGTAGATATAGCTTTCGTCAACGTATCATCCCATCACCTCATCTGTGTCCTGAATAGTGATTATTTCGGGGAAGTTTCATTTTTTAGTAATGTAAAGTCCTGGTCAATTACCCATACCATTACCTGCCCCGTAGATAAATTGTTTTTTATCAGTTGTCCAGAAGGAAGTGGACATCGAAAAGGGGGTTTCTATAACAACTTCACCTGTTTTTATATCAATCAACTTACTCTGAGCGCTCTCATATCCAGATATAGTGTACTGGAGATAATATCCACTTGGTGAAAAACCAACAAAATGTGCAAATTCTTTCATCATGAGGCAGTCTCAGTTTGAAGGTTCTTCATACCGATTACCATTAAATAAAACACCCGTCCTTCCATCAGGAATTTTACAACCTCATTTTTTTATGGTATCCGTGTATTTTTCCATTTCTGATTTTCCATATACCCCAGGAAGTTCATATGTTTTTCCAGGAATGGTCACTATAATTTTGTCGAAATCTTTTCAATAATCTTTCGGGGCAATGTAGACTGCCTTAAAATCCCCTTGTATAAGAGTTCCAGTGGTATTTTTCTCCGTCTCCTGTTGTTTTTTAGTATTTTCTTCTATTTTTGTGAGGATATCTTGGATTTGTGTATCAGAAAAACTTTCTGTTCAGATTGTTGTTACACTAGCATTCTCTGCCCCTGTAGCAGAATTTTGTTTTTCAGTGGTTATTTTTGATCCAGTATATTCATCGGTAATATCAACCTTCTGAATTATTCCTCCTGATGGTACTGCTTCCTTTGTTAAGTTTATATCATTGACCATTTCGTTCTTCACTTCACCACAGGCGGTAAGCCCGAGAAGTGTTGTGAAAATAAGTGGTGCGATAAGGAGTTGCTTCATAGTGATATTATGTAAGGAAATAGACTAGACTATTGGTAGTTTATGTATTATTCGCGTAAAACAAATACGCTCTTCCCTTGCTAATCCTCCATCAAACTCCCCAATCCGACCTTTCCTCCATTCAACTCAATCTTCCGCTCCCGCCAGTCAGGCAAAAATCTGTCCATATACCCAAAAAAACGCGCACTATGAAGTCGTTCGAGCAAATGGGTCATCTCGTGCACCACGAGATACTCGATGCAATGGAGGGGTTGTTTTGCTAGTTCTAGATTGAGCCAAATCTTTCGGGTGCGAATGTTACAAGTACCCCATCGTGTCTTCATACGCCGAATTCCAAATTTATTGACAGCAACTCCCATGATAGGTTCCCATTTGGAAATCAGTGCTGGTACTAAGCGGTGGAGCTCATTTCTTTGCCAGGCAAATATGGCGGACTCTCTTTGTTCAAAAGTACTTTTTTCTCGAATGTATAGCTCAATACCACCTTCTGATGTATTCAAAACTACTCGAGGTGCTTTTTGATGTACCAATACTTGCAGTTCATACGATTTCCCAAAGAGAGAAATTTTTTCTCCAGATACATAATTTAAGTCCTGAGTCGGTTGACTCACAAATTTTCCCTGTCGTGACGTAATCCATTCTATTTTTGATTTCGCAAAAGTAAGAATCATCTCATCACTTACTCGAAGTGGAGCCGCAATTCGAACCCTTCCATCGGGAGCTCGGATCGACAGATTCATATGTTTGATAGATTTTTTTACCACATCAATGAAGATATGCTCTATTTGAAGACGATAGGATTTCTCAGTACGCATAGCTCCTATGTATAATTATTTATTCGTCGTTCCACCAAATATATTCTCTGAATAGTCCTGTAAATGGGATTCAAAATCAGTATCTCGTACCTGAAGAATATGAGAAAAGCGTTCGGAAATCAGTTCTTTTTTGGAGATATCTTGTACCACAGCGTGCTCGAGTTTTCCAAGAGATTTCTGAAGAATTTTTTCTTGCCATGCTCCAATTCGTTCCGAGTTCTCTTGATAGAAGGTATCACGTTTTTCGATAGCCTGATGATAGAATTTCAGATAGAGATCTTCTACTTTTTGGTATTCCGCCACCTTTCCGAGCTCGGCTGCTAGTTGATGCAAATCGCGTAAATCCTGAAGGGTATGTTCCAATATCATTACTCGAGATCGATACATCATAAACTTCGTAAAAAGTGGATTTGGATCTGGATTGATAACCCGAGCTAGATAATGCTCCAAACGCTCGAATCGGTCATCATGAGTTTTCTGAAAAATTTCCCGAATTTGACTTCGACCGCTTCGTATTCGATAGATTTGTTCGTCGATAATAGCAAGAAATTGTTTGAGTGGCTTTTCCGAGATATCACCGTGTTGAAATAATTCCTTAGCATAATAACGCTCCAAGGCTAGAGCATGGAGTGAGGTGATCTTGGAAAAAGCGGAAAATGATTTTGGAGCCTTTTTGATGAGTAACGTACAGCGTTTGAAAATTCCTTCTCGTCTTTGACCATAAATGCCATTGAGGTAGGTAAATTCATGATCTGAGAGATACTTTTGTT
>JAQTZK010000095.1 GCA_028687815.1 Candidatus Altimarinota bacterium
TCAAGTCGATGCTCCAATTGCCTCAAAATAGCCTCGGGTGAAACTTCTTGTCCTTCAGATATCGCTTTGGTGTAGGTTTTGGAAAATTTTCCCTTTCGCTTTGGATTATCGGTGAATTTGAGCGCTTCACGCATACTTCCAAGACCACTTGGGATACCTACTTCTGTCTTCACTCGGCCAATATCTCCATTGTACCCCGCTGCGAGAAGACCAAGAATTCCTGTTCTCGTTTTCGGATTGGAAAGAAGTGCCTGCCAATTTTCACGAATTTCTAGAGGGAGATATCGTGCTTCGTCATATAAATGTACTAGCATAAATCGTAGACTATCGGGCTGAGATGTGCTCGCATACATATATCTAGAATCAAAATGTTTCTGTCATAAAAGCCCATTCTCATTAACTCCATATTTATTTACAAAATCGCGGTGTGCTTGTGGCATCATTTGGGCTATTCCACGCGCTCCTGCTTTGCTACGAGTATGATTGAAAGCCCCTTCTTGATTCATGCCGAGGTTATTTAGTGCTCGGATAATTTGACTATCCATAATAGGTCGTATTTCCTCCATACTTTTGAGCTTACCTTTTCTCGTTTCAGCATTGTATTCTTTGGCATATTCTACGAATCCCATACGTTCAACAATAGCTAGTACAATACCAGTTTGAATCGGGAAGGATTCTCTGAGTGAAAGGTTTTTACCATTCTTATTTTTGAGTGAGGTTTCTGTTTTTTGTATATCTGAATTGGTCCAAGATCGAGTTACTGATTCTTTGAGACTGAGGAGTCCAAATTTTTCTACTTCAGAAGCAAGTTTTTCCCGAGCTTGTACACTCTTAGTGCTTGAATCTCACTCTCGCAAATTTGCAAAGGGTATATAGGCCGCGTTGTCGATCATGCCTGGCTTTTTTGGAAGTTGATCTACTTGAAGTTGGTTAGTTTTTTGGGAAACAAGAAGTGGTGGAAGTTCCTTTTCATAACGATACACCTGAGCACGAAGCTCAGGAAGTTGAAGATCGATAGCCTTCACACGTTTTTCAAAATCCACCTTTGATTCGGTATTTGCGGATTTTTTTGCTTGCGGATTTTTGCTTGTAATTTTATTTGGTTTTACTGTAGGATGAAGCTTATTTTGTAAAAGAGTGCGCTCGTGAGTGAGCTCTTTAATTTTTAGTTTTTTCGAGGCTACTTCAGCAACAACCGCATCTATTTCTTTTTGTATGAGACGGGCATTTTTTTCTAATTCTGATAGTTTTTGATAATATTCATTGCTCATTTTACCAAATTTCACCGCAAGGACAGTCCAAGATTCCACGACCTTACCCTTTTTTGCAGTAATACGATACTCCGTGTTGTAGCCATTTTTTCCTCCAATGGAATCAAAGGTCAACTCATGACCTGATGGTACTTTTCTTACTTGTCGAATTTCTTGCTTGGGATGTGTCGTAGGAAACTTGGTAGTAAAATCCAAAGACACGCTAAAAGTGTTTCCTCGTGGATCTTCTACAAGGGCAATAGTCTCGTCCAACCCTACCATATCTATACAAGCATCCATAATCTCCTGTCGAGCGAGTAGGTGTTTTTGAATATGAGGTGGTAAGTTTTTGATACGAAGATTATCAAGATTGAGACGAGATTGCTTCTGAATATCTGTTGCTTCTGATGACTTTCCGAGAATTTCCTGTCGCAATTGATTCAACTTCTCTCTAATCTGATCGATGAATCATTTTTTTTCTGATTCCAGGGTTGGTTTTTGATTTTTTTGAAAATCCCGAGCTTTAGGGTCAGGGACAGGGCAGAATTCATCATTGAGTAACGCGTTTTTCATAGTATGACTGTATCATAGTCATGACTATGGGGCAATTATTTGAAGATTTTTATATCAAGAAATTTCACTGTTGATGTAATTCAATATATCTATATGTCCTATAATAATTTTCACTCGTTGTGGAGAGAGTAAAAAAATATTTGTATCAAATAACAATGTTAGTAAACTAGGGGATTACACCATTTCGAATTTTTAACTCTCCACAAATGTCAACGTCGCGTAACCTCAGAGGAATCCTTATTAAAACGCCAGAAGAAATAGCGGGTATACGCGCTGCTTGTGCTCTGAATGCAGCCGTACTTGATATGATTGGCGAATATATACAACCCGGTATTTCCACTGAAGAGCTCGATCATATTGCCAATAATTTTGTCCTAAAACATGGAGGAAAATCTGCTTGTATAGACTATCGAGGTAACAATGCTTGGGGCTCTGGCGGATACAGTAAATATGCCTGCATTTCCCTCAATGATACCATATGTCACGGCGTACCTCGAAAAGATGAGATATTGAAAGATGGGGATATTCTCAACTTTGATGCCTCTACTATTCTTGGTGGATATATCGGAGATGCCTCACGGATGTACACGGTAGGAAATGTAAGTCAAAAGGCGCAATCGCTTATCGATGTTACCAAAAAATCTCTAGATCTAGGGATTGCTCAGGTACGACCATGAGCAAAATTTGGAGATATTGGGTATGCTATTTCACAATATGCAGAATCTTTGGGATATAGTGTAGTGCGAGACTATACGGGGCATGGAGTGGGAATTCAGTTTCACGAAGAGCCTGCAGTATATCATCGAGCACCAAAAGGGACGTGAGCTACGATGATGCCCGGAATGATATTTACGATTGAGCCGATGATAAATATTGGTGGGTATATGACCAAGCTTGATCCCAAAGATGGTTGGACGGTACGTACAAAGGATGGTTCACTATCCGCTCAATTTGAACATAGTATTCTCGTTACGGATACTGGACACGAAATCCTCACGGCAACGAAGAATTTTGTTTAGTATTCAAAATACCTTATTCACTGGAGGAGTTACATAATACAAAGGGTAATTTAGTGAAACATCGGTTCTAGTATTTGATATTCTGCTTCTGTGACTGGAGTGATCGAGAGTCGACTCCCTTTTTGAAGAAATTTCATTGATTCCAGTCAGGAAGTAGAGCGAATACTGGCAAGTGATACTATTTCTCAAAATTTCTGCACAAAACGAACATCCACGCATTGCCAAATCGGCTTTAGTTGAGTAGATTTCGGGTCATAATGTTTGTCTCCTGGGATAAATTGCGTGATATCTGGGTGGGGAAGTGATGCCACCTCAGCAAGTCCAGCGATACCCGGAGTTTTACAATTCGAGTGATAAAATAATACTCTGTCTCAAATATTCATACTATCTCGCATATAGTTGCGAGCTTGATAATTTCGCACACCAAACCAACTCGATGTTCCGTCACTTTGGAGGTGATCAATCGAGTATTCTGACGGTTCCGATTTCATGAGCCAGATCGACATAGGGTATATTTAAAATTACCCTATTTTCTTTTTCAACAAATCAGTGAAAACCTTGGGATTTCCTTGCCCCTTTGATTCTTTCATACACTGACCCACAAAGAATCCAAACAGTCCTGATTTTCCGGATTGATACTCAGTTATTTGTGCCTGATTGACAGTAATAATGGCATCTACTATAGCTTCGAGTGCGGCGGTATCATTGACCTGCAAGAGTCCTTTTCGAGCAACAATCTCATCCGTCTTTCCTCAAACCGTAAATAATTCTCGGAATACTTCCTTAGCATTGGTACTGGAAAGTGCATCTTGATTGACCAATCGAATAATCTTTGCGAGTTCAGCAATATCGAACTTGAGTGATGTGAGATCAATAGATTGACCATGCTCTTCAAAAAGCGAGAAAAGAATTGTAGTGATATACGAACATGATTTCTTCGGATCGTTCGTTGCCGTAACGAGCGATTCATAATAATCAGAAAGTGTGCGCTCATTACTGAGAATTCGAGCATCATCGGCTCCAAGTTGATATTTTTCTATATATTTTGTTCTTCGATCAATCGGAAGTTCGTGAATTTCACGCTCCTTGATAAAAGTCGGAGTAACCTGCAAAGGTGGTAAATCTGGTTCTGGAAAATAACGATAATCCATAGCATCTTCTTTGGATCGTTGCGAATGACTTTCTCCATGCTCATCGTCCCAACCTCTCGTTTCTTGAGTAATGGTACCTCCAGCATCATAGATAGCTTCTTGTCGAGCAAATTCCGC
>JAQTZK010000014.1 GCA_028687815.1 Candidatus Altimarinota bacterium
TACTGCTGGTTGCTTCTTTTGCTTCGCCATGTGGTAAGATAAAAAACAAAACCCCCATCATGAACAAGATGGATACTAAGATAGTAAAATAGGATTTCCCCGAAATACGAGTTCCAATAGCCGCATTGACTGGCTCATCAAAACCATATCCTGAAACGGTAGAAAGGAGAAGAATGGCGAGCATAAGATACCCCAAGAAAAACAAGATGAACCAAAGGGCCGTCGAAGTGATAGCGATGGCAACAAATACAAATAATGAGAGGAAAATATAGAGAAATCCATCTTCTTTGTTATCAGGAAATAATTTCTTAACTACGAGAATTTGTGTCAAAAATATACTCCCCGGAAGCCCCATATTTTCTTGAAAATAGGTGAATCATAACATGAGGCAAAAGAGGAATAGTATGGTCCCATTTTTATACCAAAAGATTCGTTTTGGGGGAAATATAACCGTTTTTCTTAGAGTAAATACTACGAGTATCGTGAGCAAGAGTATTCCGCTCAAAATATAGTTTTCCCACTGTACAAAAATTACGGTAAAATTGAGAAGTATGAAGAAAATGTGAATCGTATCTGCTCGTGCCAAATCATTTTTTCTAACGAGTGCGAGTGCGGATTGAATCCGAATGGGGAATGAGTTTTCGAGAGGATCTTGTTGGGAATTATTTCAAATAACGAATGATTCCAAAGTTTTGATATAGGGATGATTTCGAATGGAAGATCTTTTGCTATCCATACGGTGAGTTTGGTCTCAGGATTCATACTTGCGAACATGGATATGTGAGAGTTTTTGTTCATCAGCATCGAGAGGGGCTTGCTTTTGATCTTGACGATCTTCTTGGATGGGAAAAAGTACGATTTGATGACGAAGAATATCAAAAGAACCAGTGAATAATATAATAAGTTCACCTTTGCTGTCTGGAGGAATTCGAAAATTTATACTGTCTCTTTCGGGTTGGAGCATAGTGATCTTTCCCAGGTGCCTGATACCCATACGAAAATAGAATTGGTTGATTCCCTTGCCATGTAGTCCAATTGAGTATCCAACGCCTTCTCGTGTTCCAATAACTCGAATTTTTTTGGAAATGTTTCGTATTTCAATATAGGAATGAATAAATAATGCCGCCACCAATGCGGGAATAAACATTAAAATCTGAATTCCTTTAACGAATGAAATAATAGTCAGGAAAATTCAGATAGCCAATAAAACAAACCCCACTCGGGAGAGTGATCATTTGTAGGTAAGGAAATTCTTGAGTTTTGGTGATAGCATTACGAAAAGTAAGAAAACAAAAACTAGACCGTTTATCCGAGAAATTCCGCGTATTTTTCTTGGAGGAGTGATTGTATGCTTTGAGAAGTCCCAATTTCATGTTGGAGAGCGATACGATGAAGAAGAAATGGTACCACTAAATCAATTCCATCCTCTGGTATGACAAAATCACGATTTGAGAGAAAAGCATTTGCCTTCATAGCTCTTACAAAGAGATCCAGTCCTCGAGGAGATATCCCATATTGGAATCCGGCTTCATTTCTAGTCCAATCAGCAAAACGAATGAGTCCATCAAGGATGCTATCTTTGATAAAAATTCATTGTACTTCGATTTGAAGTTTGGTGAGCTCGACTTTGGTAATAGGGGACTCTAGTGCCTCAATGATTTCATTTAAGCGAATTTTACCACCCTGTCTGAGTATATTTTTTTGGGTTTCTGTTGAAGGATACCCAATTTTTACAAAACAAGCGAACCGATCTCGCTGAGCTTCCGGAAGTGGAAAAGTACCCGCATATTCAATGGGATTTTGCGTGGCGATAATGAGGTGATGATCGGGAAGTTCATATTCGATGCCAGCGAGGGAAACCTTCTGTTCTTCCATGCATTGCAAGAAGGCACTTTGGGTCTTCGGATGCATACGATTGATTTCATCAATGAGGACAAGTTCTTGGAAAATCGGCCCTTTTTTGATGGAAAATTGCTTCTGTTCAAAATCAAAGATTTCACCTCCGAGGATATCTTGAGGAAGGCTATCTGAAGTACCTTGAATACGTGAAAATGAGTATCCAATAAGCTTCGCAAAGGCTTTGGCAATAGTAGTTTTTCCGATTCATGGAAAGTCTTCAATGAGAATATGTCCTCGTATTAATAGAGCAATTTCAAATATTTTTGCAACTTCTGGCTTATCAAAAACGAAGGGGAGAAAAGCGGTTCTAAAATTTTCGAACGAGGTGTGGTTTGAATCCATGAAAACAGATAAAGAAAGAATATTCTATCGTATTTTCAAGGATAACCAAACTCAGTCGCGAGTAAACATAGGAGGACTCTTGCTTAGATCATATGAGTAGCCTGTTGTAAGGTATGAGTTTACTTCTATGATCACTTCCCCCCAATCTTTTGAATGCTAAATAGTGGTAAATCCATCTCTTCAAATTTGATTACAAAATCTACTGCAGATCCATGACATTGCATGCGAATATTGCTTCCTAGTCGACGATGAACGGTTCGCATAAGTGGGCTTAATATTTTTGACATCATCTCACTTTTACTTTGCGTATAGCTGGAACTTGGGAGGTCAGAAGCATGAATTTCTTTGACTCCTGAGTTGATAAATCTATCAAGAATATCGATAGTAAGTTGCTGAGAAAGAATCTCTTTGGAGCTAACTTTTTCGCCATCGATATAGATCTTTCGAGAAATCTGATCCACGAGGAGTCGTCCTTTGGAAAGTCCACCTGAGTCATATTTTTGGAGTATTTCTCGAGAGTCAGATGAAGTGAAGAGATAGCCTTCTGCTGTGGAATGCTTGGCGGTATATTTTTGGGAGAGATCTTGTTCTATGCTTACTTCTGCCTTAAATGAAGTAGGCATCATCGATCCATCAAATACAATATTGAGTTCTGGATATCGCTTTTGTGCTTCCTGCATGGCGAGGTAGAGATTTTTCCGAGCAATGCCCCGACGACCGTACCAGATATATGAGCCACCCTTGGTAGTAGAATAGATAGGGAGAATAGCTATATCATGATAATCCATCAGTTCTTGTCCTTGGAAAATTTTCCACATATGACCAAGAAAGTCGGATTTGCCATCTAGTTTTTCAAAGGAATGTGCGAGTTCATTTCCGTATTGAAGAAATTCTCAAATTTCCTGGTTATTTTTTGTATCAAAAATAGTATCCATCTGTGCCAGGAAATGAGCATTTTCGAGCATGAGTACCTGCTTGAGGGAGTCTGAGTAGTTCTTGCTAGAAAGTCGTACTCCGAGTTGATTAGCACACCAGAGTGAGCCATTTTTTGCTTCACTTTGCCCCGCTTTGAGCTCGATTTTTTTGGAAATCATAGGAATACCAGAGTATATCACTCCGTATTCGAGCGTTTCTCGGAGATTATTTTCTATGCCAACGAGTTTTCGGAGTTGTCGATCCTTCCCATTTCTCCCATTTCGGAAAACAAATACGCTGGGTGCCGCTTCGGCATAGAGGGTTTGGTAGGAATTCTGACCTTCTGATTCGGGTGATTTGAGAATTGACTCTATGGTTCGTCCAATTTCTGCGATTTCGCTTCGGTCCTCGTTCATGAGTCCGTGGGAAAGGGGAGATTCACTTCCATGCTTCAGGTAGTGAATCATATATCCCAGTATCCCCGAAAATGTCCCCGAAACTCCAAGTGAATACCCACGAGGGGATTCAGAGAGAACTTCCACTACAATCCCTGTGGTCTGTAAAACCGCATGAAGATACCCCTTGAGGTAAAATAAAAGCTCTTCGGAGTGGTCGATGAGGTGAGTGAGTTCAATAGACTCAAAATCCTGTGATTCGAACGTGAAGAGCTTTGCGGTACCGAGAGTAATGCTGCCGATAGGGCCAGAGTAGCGGAATCAAACCAGACACTGGAGATTGATTTTTTGACGGGCTACGATATTTTGGCCGACTTGGTCGGATTGGAGGATGGGATTCAGTGGGATAGAGAATTTGCCCGAGCCAACGAGTGGATGTGTTTGATAGAAGTCCTCATATACTCGAGGAGCATCAGCCACAAAATTCTTTGTGGTAAGTGGGGTGAAGTGGGTCAACATAGCGGGGGTTGGAATGTTGAAATCTATAGTACTAGTTTTTAGACTTTTCCTATTTTTTCTTGTGTGCTATGTAGTGATTTGACCACAAGATATATGGGGTAGAATTTTGGAAATGGCTTGTTAATGAAGTTTTATGGATAGAGAAATGTCAAGGTGGTTTTTGGAGATGTTTGATGGAATTAGGAGTAATAGGAGGATTTTCTGGGTGTTTTTGTATACATTATTTGTTCAATGAAGTAGAAAAAATGAGAAAATATTTGATAATACTTGGTAGCTTCGCACATCTGTTTTTCCTTATATATCATGTAATTATTAGTTTTTTTTCAGATCTGAATCGCTTTATTTCCAAAACATATACTTCGGTAGTCCTGATTGTAGTACCCCTTTTTGAATATTTCCAAAACCAAGTGGAGCTCCATTCCAGTAGACCTGTATTAGTCAAGCATGCTCCAGAGTAACTGGCACAGAAAGTCACCTTAAAAATTCTTTGAGTTCTTCTTTTGCAATTTCGTATTTTAGGAGCTTGGTATGTTCAAAGTGAACTCCAAGGGGTGGAAGTGGTTCAAAATTATTTCCTTCAATTCGCCCAATCCGCATACCAAATCGGATAATATAGAGTTCTTTTAAGAGAGAATTTATATCACTCGTGAACCTAGTGAGGAGAATATCATTTTTATAGCGATAGAGTTGTGTATTATGAGGTAGATTGGTTCCTAATCGCTCTAGTGCATCTTCTACCATACCGAGTGATCTATCTTCCAAGAGTGAAATATCAGTATTTGGACGATATCCTTTTGAGACTTCTTCGGATACTGTCTCTGTGAACTTTTTCTCGATTTTCGCTACAAAAAAACCTCCCGCAATCTCCGTATGTGGCCAAAATCGCTTCGAGAATGTAATTTCGATTTGATCTCCAAATTCCTCTTTTGCTGATGCTAGTACCTCTTCATTTTCAATATGATTGAGGGTGCAAGTAGAGTATACGAGGGTTCCTCCTGGTTTGAGAGCTACGAGTCCTGCATGAAGAAGTTTCTTCTGAAGTCTGGCTATCGTTTTGACGTTTTTGATATTCCAATATTTTAAGCTTTCAGCAGCTTTGTAGCCAATACCTTCTCAGGAACAAGGAGCGTCCAGAAGTACGAGATCAAATCGGTTTGGAAGATCTCGAAATTGTACTCCATTCATATTGGTAACAGCAATATTAGTCAGCCCCATTCGTTCGATATTTTCAAGCAGGGGGACTATACGCTCTTTGTTGAACTCGTTGGCAAAAATGAACGCATTTGGGTAGTGCTCAGCTATTTGCGTGGTTTTTCCTCCTGGACTTGATGCCATTTCGAGAATATGAAATGGTTCCGTATGTACTTGTCCTTCTGACATGAGCCAGACCGACATGGATGCCGAGAGTTCTTGAATATAGAAATCTCCACGAAGATGTTCTGGATTGGAGCCTAGAGCGATGGATGTGTCTTCACGATCCACGTGAAATACATGTCCGTTTGGTGTTTTTCCAAATTTCCACCCGACCGCCGTTTTGTTTGACATGAAGGTATCGAGAGGCTGCTTATTGGTATTTATTCGCATCGTCTTCTTGAGGGGTCGGAGTAAACTTTTGGTAAATGCCTCAAATTCTATTTCATTGTCCAAAAAAAACTCTTGTCGGAAATAATCGAGAAATGCAGAATTTATAGACATAGAATGGAAAGGGAGAGCTTCGGAGAGGGGAGTCTGAAATACATGAGATATCCGAGACAAATGAGGTATTAGATAGAGGCACGCATAGCTACTCGAGCTTCTTTTTCAAGGGTACGATTTTTGAGAACATTTCGCTTGTCATGAGCAGCTCGACCACGCACCAGGGCTACTTTTACCTTAATGAGCGTGCCTTTGAAATAAAATTCAGTTGGCACCAAAGTGAGCCCTTTTTCTTTGATTTTTTGAGTAAGTCTGACAATATCTTTGTGTTTGAGAAGGAGTTCTCTATCTCGCGTAGGACCATAGGCAAGGCCTCGAGTTTCTCCTTTATATGGACTAATGTGAGCTGCAAGTAAGATAGGTCTTCCACTCGCCAGTGATACGTGAGAACCTTTGAGATTGATGCCTCAGGCACGAGCACTCTTTACTTCACCCCCATTCAAAATAATCCCCGCTTCGAAAGTTTCGAGAACTTCATAGTCGAAGAGGGCTTTTTTGTTTTGTGCGATGGTGGATGGGGTCGCCATGTATTTGGTGAGAGATACTTATTTTCCAAAATTTCTTTTGGCATTTTTGAGTGAGTTCAGGGCTTTGTGAAATTCAGTTTCTTCAAAATCTGGCCAAAGCGTGTTGGTGAAATAGTATTCAGAATATTCTGCTTGATAGAGAAAATATCCAGAGTGCCGAACATCACCCCCCGTACGAATAATGAGATCGGGTGGAGGAAATTTACCACTGTCGAGGTAGTTCAAAAATGATTTTTCATCCAAAGTTTCAGGGTCGATACCCGCTTGAATAATTCGTTTGGTAGCCCGAACAATCTCATCTTGTCCGCCATAGCCAATCGCGAGAATGAGTATCATTTTTGTAAAATCCTTAGTTTTGCTTTGGAGATACTGGAGCGACTTTTGGAGGGTTTCTGGAAGCAAAGTTATATCACCAACAAATTCAAAGCAAATTTGGTTTTTTTTACAAGAGGTTTCTATCTTACCGAGAAACTCTTCAAAAAGACTATAGAGATAGTCCAGTTCTTGAGCACTTCGTTCTAGAATATTTTTCTTGGCAAGCGCCCAAAAACTCACAATTTCAATATTGTTTTTGACGCAGAGTTCCACTATATCTTCCGTAGTTTTGGCTCCTTGGTGATGTCCAAGGTGCTTCGCGAGGTTTTTGGCAGTGGCCCATCTTCGGTTTCCATCCATGATACATCAAATATGCATAGCTAATTTTTATCGAGATAGTCTTGTAGAATGATAGCCGCAGCCTGGTCATCTATATGTCCGTCAGAGGGTAAGCCTACAGATTCCAGTTCAAAACGTGCTTGCTTGGAGCTAAATCCTTCATGACTGAGTATAATTTTACAATGGGGGAATTCTTGTTTCAGGGTAGCAATAAAATTGGCTTGAATATTTTGCTGTTGACTCCGCTTACCATTGAGATGAAGTGCATTTCCAATGACAATGGTATCGGTATGATATTCGGCAATGAGTTTTTGGAGTGCATGGAGAATGAGTCCCGTTGGAACAATGTCCTTCGGAAGTGCTACTCCAGCTATCTCTATAGCAATTCCACAGCGCTTAGTGCCGTGGTCGATGCCAATTATGCTCATACGATGATTTCTACGGCCATTCGGATATAGGTATCTTCAGCAATATGGATTTTTATGTCAGTTTTTCCAGCTTTTTTAATGTGATGACCCTCAGGAAGAAGAATATTTTTCTTCTCAAGTTCAATTTTGAATTCTTTTTTGATGGCTTCGATAATCTCATGCTCTCCAATCCCACCAAAAATCTTTTCTCCATGCCCACGAAGGGTAAAGGAGATTTCTTTAGTATGGAGAAGTTCTGCGACTTTTTGTCGACCTTCGAGATTGTCGATACGGTTCTGAGATTTCTTCTTTTTGTTGATTTCTTCTTGTTCGAGCAAACTCTTACTCGCTTCTACCGCAAAACCTTTGGGAATGAGATAATTTCGAGCTTGGGAATGACTTACGGATACAATTTCTCCTTCCTTGCCAATACCAGCAAGTCGTTTGAGGAGCTTTACGAGGATTTTTTCTCCAGCCATGGTGAGAGGGGATTATTCAGATTGGGCTCCAGTAAGGGTTTCTGAGAAAGCCGGAGTAACTGGATCTTGTACTTCGAGGATAATCTTGTATCCAAGGAGTTCTGATGCCAGGTTGATGTTCACTCCACCTTTACCAAGTACTTTTGGTTTTTCTTCACTTGTCACGTATGCCATGATGGTTTTGCTTGGTTCGTCGATTTCAATCTTCACACATTCACCCGGAACCAAAGCTGCTTTGGCGAGGTCTCGCATATCAGGAGTATAGTTGATAATGTCGATTTTTTCTCCAAAAAGCTCATCAACTACAGCTCGCACTCGGATTCCTTTTGGTCCAATAAGAGAACCTGCAGGGTCAACTTCGTCGTATTCGGTTGCGACTACGAGCTTAGTTTTCACTCCCGCAACTCGTGTGAGAGAAACGATTTCTACGGTACCATCTTCGAGTTCTGGAACATTCATTTCGAAGAGTTTGTTCACGAGCTCCTTGTCTTTACGAGTGAGGGTAACACGAGGTCCCATAATTCCGTCAGCTTCTACTTTTGCAACATAGAGGTACATTCGAGCTCCTGGAACGTATCGGTCTTTGGAATTTTGCTCAGACTTTGGAAGTACCACTTGGTTTCCATTGTAATCAAAAATGACACGATTTTTCTCTACGAGTTCGATTCGAAGACTCACCAGTTGACCTTCTTTGTCTCGGAAAAGGTTGTAGATTTTTTCTTTTTCCGTTTCTTGAATTTTTTGGATGATGACTTGTCGAGCTGCTTGAGAAGCAATACGTCCAAAACCTTCAGAACTCATTACCTCATCGGTTACGTCGATTTCAATGATATCATCAATAGCAAAACCCGAGTCTTCACCGAGGTCCGCAAGGGCTACTTGTGTTTCTGGGTCTTCCACCGTTTCAACTACGGTTTTTTCTATACCGATTTCGATAGTTCCGGCAGTCATATCAATTTTGACATTAACTTCAGAATCTTTGCTTCCAAAGTCTTTTTTGTAGGCGATGGTAATAGCGGCTTCAATAATATCCAAAAGCTTTTCTTTGGAGATTTTCTTTTCGGCACCGATTTGGCTGATGGCGCTTTCAATTTTCTTGAGATCAATCATGGAAATGTGTGATAGGAGATAACAAAAAAGAATTTGTACAAGCCAAATTCTTCCTAAACGCAAATATAGTATACAGAAAGTCATGAAATTCAAGTAAAATGAACAAGTTTAATAATTGAGTTAGATGTCTTTGATAATTGAGTTTATTGAGTAGTGAATATATATCGCGCAGGTTTCTTTTGAGTAGGGATGAGTAAATTTCTGATTATGAAAATAAAAAAGATAATTTTACATTCAGAGAATTCACAAAATACCACTTTTTTTGCCTCCATTTTCATAACTTTCGGCACTTTTTGGCCGCCTGAGCAATACTTCTTCAATTTTCCAACTATTAATAAGTACGGGCTCATTAGTGCGATTTCGATATACTTCAAGCATGCCTCCTACGCGTATGGGCAACCTGACGAGTAATTCAAAAATATAGGTTTCATCGTTGAGATTTCGTTTGCTCTGAATGACACAAAAAGTAAGTGAATCCTTTTGTTTCATGCGAATTCGAGTTATATGAAACATGTGAAATCCAGCAATTTTTAGCTCAAAGGTATCTCCCTTTTCAAAAGGACGATTGTTATATTTCTCAGCACTCAAGTTCGTGAAGATTTTGAAAAAGCTTGACCAAAGGGAAACTTCAGTTTTTGGAATAGTGATTTGATTGATTTTGAGTTTATCCCATTGTTCTTCTTGTGTCTGTATAATTGCAATGGATTCTAGTATAGCTTCTTCCGCGATTTCAGAAGAAAATACCGCAGTATCTTTGAGGAGTTGTCGGACATTTTCGGTTTGTTTCTGAGCAAATTCTATTGCTTTTGGAGTAATTGTGAGTGTAGAAGGGGTAATTTCTTTTGTTTTTACTGGCGTAGCTGACCTTGATTCTATTGTTTTTACTTCGTAGTATGGAAGTGCAGAGGGGCCAGAAGTAAAATCCAAATCTATATCTCCATCATCAAGAGACATAGGGACTGTATTCTCAAAATCTAACGGCTCTTGTTGGTGAGACAGAGGTGCTGCTTCAGCTACAGTTGATTTTTGAAGAGTATTTCCTACTTGTCGTTGTGCCCGCATTTTCATTAGTTCTGCACGTAAGTTGTCAGCAGCGTTGACGAGTATTGCTGGTACTTGGTGACTTTCTGATGTGGGAAGTACATTACTCATGAAGTGTTCTCTCGAATATTTATTTCATTTATACATTAATATATAAAAAATACAAGATAGGACACTTTGCGATGCATTTGACTTACTTCAAAAATCAAATGAAACTCCTACATGGTTCGAAGAATTATATTACAGTCAGAGAATTCATAAAATACCACTTTTTTCACTTCCTGCCTCATAATTGAGAGCACTTTTTGGTCGTTTCAGTAAAATTTCTGAAATTTTCCAGCTGTTAATTTGTTCTGGTCCATTGACGCGATTTCGATAGATTTCGAGCATACCTCATTCTCGAATTGGAAGCTTTACTAATACTTCAAAAATATAAGTGGAATCATTTGGATGGAGTTTACTTTGTACTACGCAAAATGTGAGTGATTCTTTTTCTGATTTTCGAATTCGAGTCATATGAAACATGTGAAATCCAGGAATTTTTAATTCAAAAGTGTCACCCTTCTCAAAGGGATGATTGAGATATCGCTCAGTACCTAACTTGGTAAAGATTTTGAAAAAGCTCGACCAAAGAGAAACTTCCGTGAGTGGTATAGAAATTTGATTGATTTTGAGACTATCCCACATTTCTTCTTGAGTTTGTATAATAGCAACAGATTTTAAAACGGCATCTTCAGTAATATGTAGAGGTAATTCAGTGTCATTTTTGAGGAGTGCTCGTACGTTATCTCTTTGTATTGAGGCATAATGGAGAGCCTTTGATGAAAGGGGTGCCACCTTGAGTTCAGTAGCCTGGTTTTTGGTTTCTATACTAGGTGTATCTGAAATATCAGGAGGTGCTCATCAGGTATCCAGAGTAAGATCAAGTAGAAAATCTACTTCTGTGATTGGTGTTTTGAATACAGGTGGCAGTGGAGTATTATTTTGAATATCTCTGGGAATCGGAAGAGAATCAAGAATAACACTTTGGGGTTCAATTTTTTGTGTAAGGACGGTAGGAATTGGTACTGATTTTGGAAGTGTTTCCACTGGTGGATTATCGATATGTTCTCTTTTTAAAGCTAATTCAGTGTTGCGTTGTGCTCTTTTTCTCGCTAATTCAGCCCGCAAATTGTCGGCGGTAGTTTGTAACAAATATGATACTTGGTTAGCTTCGGGATCAGGTAGTATTTGATTCATGTTTCGTTATTTCGGATAGTTTGTTTCGTTATACGATAATTCTTTGGAAATTCAACTACTATTCATCACCGATTACATCATCTTTCTCTATTTTTCCTCGCATGGATTCAACAAATATCACGATTTTTTTGGTAGTATCACTCAAATGTCAGGCTTTACCAACAAATTGAACGGTAACCATCATTTTTCCTCGATTGGTATAAGCAAAGTCGAGCTTATAGGCAGTTCCTGCAAATGAACGGTAGTTCCCCACTTGTTTAATAGTACGAACCTTTAGATTTTTAGATAAAAATGCCTCTAAGCTCTGTAAAAATACTTCAAATGAAACGTGAAAATTATCTGGATCATAGGGTATCTCTATTTGTTGTAGTCGATAGCTCGTACTGGAAAGTTCTTCTTTTTGTACAATGTCTAAGACAAAGCGGCTATTTGGAATAACATGTAGAGTCCCTGTATGCTCGGTGTTGGCATCTCGCCCCACGAGTCCTACATTGAGAAAGCGAATGTAGATAATTTCACCTCTCGCACCAGAAACTCCAATTGTATCGCCCACTTTGAAATGAGCGATAATATAGAAAAATGATACAAATGAAAGAATGGCGTCTTTGAAAGTCAAAATCATCGCTCCCGTAGCAATGGCGAGAAAACTAAATGCTCCAGGTACCGCATATATAATCACCGCACTCATCGCAGAGAGAAATCCAATAATTCGAAAAATATCGATAATCTGAGATTTTCGGTAGTGTGCGAGATAGAATTCTCCAGCATCAGGACTGGTCTCATTGGCATATTGGCTATAATTTCTTTCTTTCATCGTTGACTTTACTATTCTGGCTACTATTTCAAATATAAACCAAATACTCACAATAAAAATTACAGCTGATTCATGAGGAAAAGTAGTCAATAATGAGAACATATTTTTTGAAAAATAGACGGCCTTGGAGTATAGCTATGAAAGATGAATTTAAAACATGATTTAAAAATTTGTTTAATTATTTCCTTAAAAAATTTGATTTTAAAATCAAATTTTGATTTATGTCAATTCCACTTTTCGACAGAGAACATGACTCATGGTAGGATAGCTATATGAAAAAAACCATCATTCTTTGTCTTATTGCTGTTGTGTCAGCTCAAAACACATTGATCCACACCACTTTTGCTAGTGCATCAAATACCAGTTCGGGTGTTACTTTTACTCCAGCTCCTGACCGCACAAAACTTCCAAAGGTTCCTCGGGTAAGAAAAACACCAGCAACTCCTGTTGTACCAAATACTACAACGAGAGTCGTGGTGCCATCAGTCACTCCTACTCCTGCGGCGTATCGCGAAGTTACTCTTATTGCAACGGCCTATTATTCACCATTGCCTGATCAAAAATACTATCTCAGAGGGAATCATCAAGCAGAAATTATTCTCAACGGGAAGGGGACTAATGGTGCGAGTGGAAAGGCAGTATTTCAGGGTATGTTAGCGGCACCAAAGGGATATGATTTTGGTACAAAAATATGGATTGAAGGTTTTGGAGTTGGGTCAGTAGAAGATCGAGGTGGGGCTATTGTGCCAGCAGGTCAGCGAGGATATCAACATGATCGCATAGATATCTGGATGGGATATGGAGAGGCGTGACTCGCACGATCACTTGCTTGGGGTAAACGTACCGTTACTGCTCGGATTTATACATCCAAGGCAACCGCTGTAAATTTTGACTATTCTAAGATTAAATTGGCTAACTTAGAAAAGAGTGTGGCAAAAGCAGCACGTACTACTCCCATCTGACTTTCAGGAAAAGCTGATACAAAAAATGTTCCACAACTCGCCTCAGAATCCTTAAATACTGATGAGCTTGATAAAAAAATGAAGGCGTTTGCTCTCGAAAAATCCCGAGTACAAAAAATTATTGATTCTGTAGGGACGCCTAAGCAAGGTGATATGTGACCAAAAATCCGATTACTCCAAGATGTTCTTATTGAAATGGGACATCTGAATGCAAAAAGTACCGCGATTTATGGTCCGGCCACCAAATCTGCGGTTGCAAAATTTCAAAAATCAGCTGGATTAATTATTCAAACAGACGACCCTCATGCGGGAGTATTGGGTCAATTAACTCGTGCGAAACTTGTGGATGAGATATTGTATCAGGGTATTGAAATCTAATTCTCTAGTTTCCTGAGGTCAATTTTCCGAGTCGCAATATCTACATGAACGAGCTCAAAGTTCGCTGTGTCACCGATTTCTACCATGGTGACTCGATTTTTTCCAAAGGGTACAAATCCTTCGACAGCAGGGAGAATTTGAACGAAGTAGCCATTTTCGAGAATCGTAGTCACTCGTCCTGTGAAAATAGCGCCAATCTGTGGAGTGAGCCATTCACAAATATAGATGTCACGAATTACATACTCCAAACGTTCAGCGCGTCGTTCGAGTGTAGAACACTGTCTCGCTACGAGAGGAAGCTCACGAATGAGTCCTTGGGTCATGCCTCGTGGTAATTCTCCATCGAGCGAATTTTTGAGAATTCTATGGATTTGGAGATCGGGATATCGCCGAATGGGAGAAGTAAAATGAGAATAGTGTTCGAGGGCGAGTCCAAAATGTCCTTGTGATTTCTCACTATATATGGCTTTGGTCATACATGAGAGGAGGGATCTCGTTATCCAACCTTCTGGATCTTTGGCTCGAACTTGTTCCACCACTATTTGGAGTTCTTTGGATGATGGTTTTGACTCATTTCTCGGCTTGAAGTCTATTCCCATAGGAGTGAGAATTTCTTGGAGTCTCGATAGTCCAGTTTCTGATGGACGGTCATGGACTCGGTAGAGGAAGGGGAGCTGCTTTTTTGAGGCATATTTAGCCACTTCCTCATTGGCAAGTACCATGAATTCTTCAATGAGTTCTTCGGATTCGAGATGGGGTTTGAGTTCGATACTTTTGATCTGATTTTTTTCGAGAACGAGCTGGTGATCCAGTGAGGTGAACTCAATCTTACCCTCTTGCTTGCGACGTTTGGTGAGTATCGCTTTGAGTTCCCAAGCATGTTGTAGCATGGGAAGGATATTTTCTGGAAAATTCGTAGCCTCACCATTTTTGAAATCTTCTACTTCTTGATAAGTGGAGCGGTATTGACTTTGAATAATAGTTTCATGGAGTTGTGTTTCAGTTACTTGTCCCACCTGATCGAGCTCAATTTTGATAGAAAAACAGAGTTTTGGACTTCCGGGATGAAGGGAGCAGAGGTGATTGGAGAGTTCTCCCGGTAGCATCGGAATGACTCGATCAGCCATGTAGATACTGGTTCCACGTTTGACTGCCTCATGGTCAAGTTCGCTTCCTGGAGTTACATATGCGGTTACATCGGCAATATGTACCCAGAGAGTATAACCATGTTCATGTTTTTGTACCTCAATAGCATCATCCAAATCCTTGGCATCAGGACCGTCAATGGTAATAACAGGAGCTTCTCGCAAATCTACTCGATGGAGATGATCTTCTATTTTTGGTGTATGTATGACTCGTGCAGCATCACGAACTGCCGTTGGGAATTCCATAGGGACTCCGCTTTCGAGAAGAGCCAGTTTTTGGTAATATCCTGGTTGATTTTTGGATCCAAGTACAACGGTAATTTTTGCTCCCATGGCTCGTCCAAATCCCGTGACTTGTACCCCTACCGTATCTCCATTTTTTGGGGGGAGTTCTTGCGATTGAGTGGGTGATGATCCGTGTTGATGGAGTACTCGAATATGTGGTCCATCAAAAAGTTTTACCAATGCTACCTGTCCTTGTTTTTCGTAAACTCCAAAGTGAATATGGTTGGATCGAGCGGTAACGTTTTCGATTCGAGCCTCCATCTTCCCGTATTTACCAAGAAAAGACTTGAATTCAACCGTGTCACCATCGAGTGCATCACCCGACTTGGAACCATGAACAAAGAGTTTTTCTGGAGCAGAATAGTTTTCCTCGGTTTCTCGACTGGATGAAGTGAGTTCAGTAACAAACCCAAAATTCTGTCATCCTTTGGAATAGATTCCTTGAAGAAGGGGGTTTTTTGGAGGAGTTTTGGCACGGGCAACAAATTTGGGAGCGTTTTTACCGTATCGTTGCTGGTGTTTTTTGGGGAATGGCATAGTGGTAGTTGGTATAAGTCCTAAAATAGCAGGAAATTATGATAATTTCCCAAAGGTAGGTTTGAATTTTATCTATTGTACTTACAATCGTAAATAATTCTCGTAAAAAACACCATGCAACGATTTTTTTCTAAAATTTCCTGTAGTAACACTCTTCAAATTACCCTCAAACACCAACCAGAACTCTATCATCAGATGACACGAGTTTTGCGAATGCAGACGGGTGATTTTTGTATTTTTTTTGAGGAAGATGGAGATGATAGAGTATATGAAATAACGCTCATTGACAAGAAGGGAGTGGAACTGCAACAAAAAGAAGTACGACAAAAAATCGAATCAGATACGCAGAAAATTATCCTCTTTCAGTCTATTCCTAATAAGCTGGAAAAACTAGAATTGATTCTTCAAAAAGGGGTGGAAGTGGGAGTGGATAAATTTGTCTTTTTTGAAGCGGAACGAAGCCAAAAACTTCCCCTTCTCGAAAAGAAAAAAGAGCGACTGGAACAGATTGTAGTTGAGGCAGTTGAGCAATCCTGAGGAAATAGAATTCCACAAATCCTCTATCTCAAAGATACAGTATCTGCTATAAAAATGATACAGGAAATACCGTCTCTTACTCTAGCTGTAGCTCATACGGATGGTCAAGGAAAGTTGCTACGTGATATGTCTTCTCGGTTGGATATTGCTTTATTTGTTGGTCCAGAGGGGGGATTTTCTCCAGTAGAAATTTTGGAATTTGAGAAGCAAAATGCTGTTTTTCTCGATTTTGGAAAGAGGATTTTACGAACAGAAACGGCGGGGATGGTAGCTGTGTTTATGATGAGACAAAAATAGGAGGGGGAAGCTCTGTAAAATGCGAACTTCTTGTCAATTTTTCCGCTCCGTCACTCACCGTGGCGCTGCCACGACTCGGGAGGGAACCTCTGTAAAATGCGAACTTCTTGTCAATTTTTCCGCTCCTCGTTCACCGTGGCGCTGCCACGCATCACTTTGGTGCTCAAAATTAACTTCGAATTTCACTATTTTTCAGAGGTTCTGGAATACTAGACAAGTATCTGTAATTATCATTTTATGAATAAGCAAAAATCGGCTCTTGAAAGAATTGCGGAAATTCCACCGATTAACATAGTGGTACTTTCTGGCTATGGTGTATGGAGACTCACTGCATTTTTTGCGACCAAAGTAGCTGATATTTTTAAGCAAAAGAAATAATAAATTATTTCTGTACTGCAACAATAATGCTGTCAAACAGTTTCGCTTTGGTTTTTAGAGTGTTCCAGTCTTCCCAAACCATTGTCTCAGAGCGTCCTTCGTAGTAGCCAACTTTTGAGAGTGTTCCATTTTTGGTAAGTTCTACTCCTACAATAACACCGGTATGTTCCCCTACATATCCAGTGCGGTTTTCTCCATCCCAAGTCTTCCAGTTCAGTTGGGTAACTTTTTTATTCACATCGTCGCTCAGAACATACCAAAAGAGTACCGGATGATTGGTCTTGATACTGAGAACAATGTTCATTTCGTTGAAATTTTGAAGTTCTGGGGTATATCCAAGTGGTGCGAGCTGTTTGTATAAAACCGGCATAACCCCATTGGCATGAATTCCATAACCAGAGAGTCG
>JAQTZK010000096.1 GCA_028687815.1 Candidatus Altimarinota bacterium
TGCGGAGCACAAAAACGCGATTACCGGATTTAAGCGAATCACTCCGTTCATTTTTGCGGGAGTATATCCGGTTGATACGGAGGAATACCCAAAACTCAAGGATAGCATTGATAAGCTCATGCTCAAGGATAGCTCACTCGTTACTGAGCATGAAGTTTCCCCAGCGCTCGGACATGGATTCAGGTGTGGATTTCTTGGGCTGTTGCACTTGGATATCGTCAAAGAACGACTCTGGCGTGAATTTGAAATCGATGTGATTATGACGAGTCCTCAGGTGACCTATCGGGTGATTGTTGTTGGAGATAAAATGGCAGATTATCCAAGAAATAATCCAGAATTACTCGACCTGAATGGAAAGACTCATACCGCAGTACTTGTGAGTAATCCCGAAGATTTGCCACCGCCTGGACATTTTGTGTATATGGAAGAACCAATCGCAAAAATCGAAATCATCACTCCAACCGAATTTGTTGGTAATCTGATGCAACTTTCGCAAGAGCGACGAGGTGTATTTAAGAATCAATACTTTCTTGATGCTAAACGAGCTGTTCTTGTATATGAAATTCCACTCGCGGAGCTTATAGGAGATTTTTATGAT
The DNA here is from genome assembly GCA_028687815.1 of Candidatus Altimarinota bacterium. GTDB lineage: Bacteria > Patescibacteriota > Gracilibacteria > BD1-5 > UBA2023 > CAIVSN01. The sequence goes on from JAQTZK010000096.1 coordinate 599, forward strand.
GATCTCAAATCACTTTCGAGTGGATATGGTTCATTGGCCTATGAATTTCTTAGATACCAACAGGATGATCTTGCGAAAGTTGATATTATTGTAGCAGGAGAAATTATTGAAGCTTTCTCACTCATTACTCATAGAAACCGAGCCAGAACCCTCGGAGGACGTATTTGTGCTAAGCTCAAAGATGCTATCCCCAAGGCACAGTTTGCGATTGCTATTCAAGCGGCTATGGGAAGTACGGTTATAGCCCGCGAAGATATTTCGGCACTTCGGAAGGATGTGACGGCGAAGCTTTACGGAGGGGATATTTCTCGAAAACGTAAGCTTCTTGAGAAGCAGAAAGAAGGAAAAAAGAAGATGAAGCAGTTTGGACGGGTGAGTATACCAAGTGAGACCTTCGTAAACATCTTAAAGAAGTAGTAGACCTCAGCAAAAAGCGAACTTCACGTTCAAATCTGTGTTTCCTCGTTCAACGTACGGGTGTACGTTTCACTGCGGTACTCGATTTTCGCGCGAATTTCATCATTTTTCAGAGGTCTTGAGAGTGAGAATATATTTTCAGTTAAAAAATATTGTGAATATATTTCCCAACCCTCCGCCTTTCCATATAATCCCCGCGTTTTACTTTTTCTTATGAGTTTTTATTTTTCTTCCGTCAATCTTGGTTGTTCCAAAAACCTCGTTGATCTTGAGTTTGCGATTGGTCAGATTCTCAAATTTTCTGATCGAATGGATATTCAGTATTTTGATACTCCCGAAGATGAGGGAGCGGAGTTTATTTTGGTCAATACTTGTGGATTTCTTTCCACCGCTCGTGAAGAGTCCGAGCAGACACTCAAGTATTTTGATGAACTTGGAAAAAAAGTCATCCTCATGGGATGTTATGTCTCGGTAAAAGACGATGCCTTCCTATCCAGTCTCAAAAATCTCTACGCGGTACTTCCATTTACGGACTACGCAACGATTGAAAAAATGCTGCTTGGAGAAGTGCCAAAGGTCAACAGCGCGGCTATTGCCAAACTCAAGTCAGGACTTGGAGGTCTCAAAGAAGGGAAACTTCGAGAATATCTTGCCTCCATTGGAGGATCTCAAATCGGGAAGAAGGCCTTTGTATGGAAAGGAGATGAAATACGCGCCTACATTCATGCTCCATTTGGGTACGAATATCTCAAAATTGCGGAAGGTTGCGACAATAATTGTACCTTTTGTATTATTCCCAAGATACGAGGTCGGCAAAAATCTCGACCTATCGAAGATGTTATCAAGGAGGCTGAAGTGATGATCGCGAGTGGCATTCGAGAAATAGAAATTATATGCCAAGATACGACTCGATATGGTACGGATTTATACGATGAACCAAGACTCTTTGAACTCCTTGAAAAATTGGATGCCCTTCCTGGTGATTTCCGGTTCCGTTTGTTCTATCTTTATCCAGATACACTTACTTTCGCTCACCTAGAACGACTCGCAAAACTCAAGAAACTTATCCCATATTTTGATATTCCATTCCAGCATTATAGTGCGAATATTCTCAAACGAATGGGAAGATTTTACGATCAAGCTCATATTGGTCGACTCCTCGAATATATTCGCGCCAATTTCCCTGGTTCATTTATTCGTACCGCATTTATCATTGGATTTCCTGGGGACACGCAGGCGGACTCTGAAGAGCACTGTGAATTTGTAAAAAAAGAGAAATTTGAGAGTGTGGGAATTTTCCAGTACCATGATGAACCACTTGCAGCTAGCTCAAAACTCGATTGTAAAGTCAATGATGTTCAAGCTCGAACTCGTATCAAAAAACTTGGGAAAATCCTCGATGAAGTCTATCGTGATCACGCCAAAGCAGTCAAGGGGAAGACCTTCTCGGGTTACGTGATGCAGGCGGAGGAAAAGACCGTTATTATTCGACGTGAAATTCAAGCTCCTGAAATCGATGAGTATGACGAAGTGCTGTATAAAAATATCCAAGTTCCTGTAGGGGAAGTTGAGCTGGGGGCTTTTGTTACGTATACTTTGAATTAAATGCGAGTTTTTCATTCATAGGTTTGCCTTTTTTTGCGAGACAGGCTATACTTGTCTTATGAATCGATTACTACTAAAAATTTTTGCGAGCCTCCTCCTTGCTTTCTCTGGAATTGCCAGTGCTTTTGCGAGTAGTTTGCCATTTACGGATGTCTCACCTACGGATGATTATTACCAAGATCTTCTCAATCTCTACGAAAGAGGTATTATTGCTGACACGGTAGATAATAAATTCAATCCAGATTCACTCATGAATCGTGATGATTTTGTTGCTGTAGTTGTTGGAGTAAGTTGTAAGAATTGTTTAGCTCCTTCATTTGATGATATTATCAAATATACACAAACTCCCTTTCTTGATTTTAAACGTGAAAATAAGAATTTCTATTGTGTAGCCTATGCTAAGGAACAGGGGATAGTAGAGGGGTATACGCTGGATACTACCGGAAAGAGTGTGTGCGAAAATGGTCAATCGTATACTCAGGCTCCGTTTTGTGCTTTCAATAAAATTACACGAATTGAATCAACGGCGGTACTGCTTCGACAAGCAGGACTTTGGAGTAATGCACTCAATCTTTCTGGTTTTGAAAGAAAACTTACCCTTCCTGATACTCCAGACAATTGGTATGGATATGCTCAAAAGGGAATTCAGGTAGGCATTATCACTCCAGATGCTACTGGAAAAATCCGACCCAATGAAAATATTACTCGCCGTGAATTTGTACGTATGGCTGCTAATATTTTTCGAGTAAATCTCTGTGCTATTCGATCGACTGATGGAACTATTCCTTTGCAAACAACAAATACTGCTGTACCAACATCTCCACTCGTATTGACCGCTCGTGCCAATTTGATAAGCGATACTCGACCTTTGGAATTTCAGTTTCTCTCTACGCTTACCTGAGGTACCGCACCATATACCTACAAGTGGGATTTTGCTGATGGGACCAATGCAAATGAGCAAAATCCAAAGCACCTATTTCCAGCTCCAGGAAAGTATGACGTAAAAATAACTGGAACCGATACCAAGGGGAATACGGTTTCTACCACTATTCCACTCGTATTACCAATTACATCAGGAGTGCAGACGACGGGTCAGGATCTCTCTTTGACTATCCGTGTTACTACTCCAAATCCAGCAATTCCTTCGGAGATTCAATTTATTAGTACGCCTATTGGTGGCACTGGACCCTATACCTATAAGTGGGATTTTGCTGATGGTACGAGCTCTACCGATCAAAATCCGACCCATCTATTTGCTGCACCAGGCACCTATACAGTTAAGGTAACGCTCACTGATAGTAAAGGTGCCTTGGTTACCAATAC
>JAQTZK010000097.1 GCA_028687815.1 Candidatus Altimarinota bacterium
TCTTGGAAGTATGCGTGAAGCGCTCAAATTCACCGATAATCCAAAGCGAAAGGGAAAATTTTCCAAAACCTACACCAAAGCGATATCTGAAGGACAAGAAGTTTCACCCGAGGCTATTTTGAGGCAGTTGGAGCATCGACTTGATGCAACACATATGATAGAACAATTAGAATGAAATATTGAGACCAGCACCTATGTTATGAAATTTGATTACGTTTGGAGCTATTTGCAGAAGCATTTCCCCAATGAATTTGGTGTACCACGCTAAAAATTGAATTGGAGGTACTCAATAATCGAGTATTCTGTAGTTCTATTGTATATTCTGGAGCTTGCTCCAACTTTTGTAAGGCCTATGTTTGATTTTGGAATCCTTTGACTGAATGCTCGTAACATTCTCTACATTAAGAAATTCAATGATAAAAAAGCTATTCGTCTGGCAGATAATAAGATTAAGACCAAAGAATTTCTTCAAAGTCGAAGCATTCCCGTTGGACGCACTTTTGCCAATATTTCCTCAAAAGAACAGCTCGATCAGTTTGATTTTTCCAAAATCCCCTCTGATTATTTTGTTATCAAACCCAATAAAGGAAGTCAAGGAAAGGGAATACAAATAGTCACCAAAGTAGAAACTCCGAGTGAAGATGCTGATACTCCACCTATGCAAGAATTTCGTATTCAAGGAGAGCTTCATCATGAGAATTCACTTCGATATATGATGCGTGATATTCTTGATGGAAAATTTTCTATTACCGGAAATAGTGACTCTATCCTCATAGAAGAAAAATTGATTCCCAATACGGACTTCGCCAAGTATTGCGAACATGGTCTCGCGGATATACGCGTTATTGTTTTCAATCTGGTTCCGGTTGCCGCGATGCTGCGTTTGCCTACGGAAGCCTCAGGAGGCAAAGCAAACCTAGCGAGGTGAGGGATTGGACTTGGGCTCAATGTAGCAACAGGTACGGTCGAAAAACTTTTGCGATATAAAAAAGTCTATCACAATGAATTTCCGGAAGGATATCAGGAATTACAGGGTGACCGACTTCCCTATTGGGATCTCATTCTGCAATACTCTTCCAAAATCCAATTTTACACGAATCTTGGATATTTGGCACTGGATTGGGTGATTACCACCGATGGTCCAAAGCTTTTGGAAATGAATGCTCGTGCCTGACTTGAGGTACAAAATGCGAATATTCTTCCACTCCGTCGTAGATTGGAACAGGTATCAAATCTTACCATTACTGATCCAGAAAAGGGAGTAGAAATAGCAAAAACACTGTTTGATACGGATACCCTCGGTATTTCCCAACAAAATAAACTCTATCTTCGTGAAATGGCTCTTATAAAGGCTGAAACAGGAGACGTCGAAGTAGAATTGCGTATCAATCTCCATCAAACTGGAAATTCAGCATCCACAGAAGTGGCTAAAAGAATTCGTCAATCCGCCCAAATATCTATACCAAGTCGTGGGGTACTCATCAAGGGTATTCGGTACGAAACAGATGCGAGTCTCAAGGCAAATGAGTTCGTCATTGGTCGGACGAGTATTCAGGGCTACTATCTTGACCCAAAAGATAATTTGCTGGTAACGAGTACGGGTAAGTCTACTCGAGATTCTACCCTCAAAGAACTCGATACTGAGATATATAAACTTGGCAAAAAACTCAACCTGTCACGTATTCTTCGTCCAAAAAATGTATTTGAGGAACTCGATGTGTTCATCAATCATCATGGAGATTATAATCCAATATTTGCCTATGATTTTCCAACTCCAGCGCGGATAGCGACTATAGCAAGTCAGATTGAAGTACTCCGTGAAAAACTTATAGCTCTTGGTATTAAAAAGGATATTTCCTATCTTTTCTCGGAAAAACTTGATGAACTAGAAGTCAAAAATGATCTTCTGCGAGCCTATTCCAGTCAAGATTTTGCCTCAATTGATAAGTATAATTCACTGTTATTTTGAGATATAGAACCTCATCTGGTGGAACTTAGTAAACGAAAGCTACAAGAGCAATTTTTGGTACCGGAAAATGAAGGTAATTTTTTGGAAAAAGAAGAAATAGTAGCTCGAATTGAACAGTATCTTCTTGCTCAACATCTTGAACCCGTCCCCGTAATGTTCGATAGCTCTACCCTTTCACGAGTAGCGGTCAAATTTAATGCGAGTGGACCTTTTATTTCGATTTCTCCGTATACTCGGATTTCCGATCGAGAAATGCAGTCGGTGATGCATCATGAAATAGGCGTACATCTCAAACGATATGTGAATGGTAAGAAAAGTGGTCTAGAAATCCTCACTCATGGAACTGGATTTTATCTTGCTGATGAAGAGGGACTGGCAGTATATCGTTCTATGGTTTGATTGGATGAGTCTATCAAGAAAAATGGTATGTATAAAAAGTATATTCTTTGTGAAGCTGCCAAAGAAAAAAACTTTTCTGAGCTTTCTCAACTAGCACAAACACTCAATCAAAAAAGTCTGGAGCAAATTTTTAATGCCTGTCTTCGAGTGAAGAAATGAGTTATACAAACTGGTCAAACGAGTACGGGTTGTTGTTATCAAAAAGATGTGGTGTATCTCAATGGCTATACTACGATAGCCAAATGGATAGAAAACGGAGGAGAAATCGACGAATTATATATTGGTAAAATAAAAATTTCCGATCTCCCCTATCTCACTTTACCAAAAAAACTACTCAAAAAATAGTTTTTCGAGAATGCGTTTTCCAGAATTTATGGAAGTGAGCTCTCGATGTCCGCCGATACCTGGAGTATCGTTGATTTCCAAAATAATTCCTCAAGTTTCTTTGAGTGATTTTGAGATATCATTGGTAATGATATCTACTCAGGCAATCTCGAGTCAAATTTGCTGGCAGGCTTGAATACAAATATCTTTTGTTTCTTGGTGCATCATATGAGTGACATCCTTTGCAGTAGCTCCAGTGCCAAGATTAGAATTTGATCTGAGAAATACTTTTTGATTCCGAGCAGGAATAGAATTCCTTGAATATCCATATTTTTTGATGCAATGATCGAGTTCAGCATCAGTCCTAATATAAGATAAGGGTCGCTCATAATCAAATCATCGAAGTGGATTGGTAGTGTTTTCAATTTCTATGAGTGTAGCAATTGATTGCTTTCCATCTCCTATGATGCAAGGTGGAATTCGATTGATAACCACAACCACCTCTCCTCGAACTACCAGCACTCGGAATTCATCACCGATTATTTGCTCCTGTACAATCATGTTTTCGTATATTTCAAAGGACTTCTTGAGTTTGAGGAGGAGTTCCTCGTATCCAGTAATATTCATCATCACTCCATTTCCATGTGCTTGATTAATCGGTTTAATGATGACGGGATAGCGAAAACCACTAAGAGACTCCTTGGGAAAGTTATCAAGCTCACTTTTGTGTATATAGAGACTATGGGCAATGGGAAATCCATTTCTCTCCAATATAACATAGGTCATCTGTTTATCTTCAGCAATTTTCATTCCTAAGGCACTATTTCATCAAAAATCAGTACTTTTGAAGTAAAATTCCCTTCCATTTCACGAAACTTTAAAAAGATTCTTTTCAGGAATGATGGTTTCTACATGAAGTCATAATTTTTCCGCCTCATCTTTTAGTACAATCGAAGATATTGACCAGTAGTTCAACATAGATATTGAGTTTAATTACTATTAAGTTTCAGTATACTACCAAAAAGACGCATTTCCAAACCCAGTATGATAAGAAAAACATTCATTATTGCAGTAGTCCTTTGGCTACTCAGCGCAAGTACCCAATTTTCGTTTGCAAATCCAGAAGTAGCTGAAGTACCACCTACTCCAGCTATTCCAGCGCAATCCTGTGCTAATCAAGATTTTGAAATTTATGGATCATTTCAG
>JAQTZK010000015.1 GCA_028687815.1 Candidatus Altimarinota bacterium
CACGAATACGGGTCGAGTGTTCCGATTGCCAGCTTACGAGATTCCCGAGTCACAGCGAACGGCTAAGGGGCAACCAATTATCAATTTTGTTTCTCTTGCTAAAGATGAATCTATTGAGGCGGTTCTCGATATCTCCACGACACAAGGGAAGCACTTTGCGCTCGTTTCCAAGAAGGCGATTATCAAGCGAGTAGATTACGAAGATCTCGCAAATATCCGATCTTCTGGACTCATTGTTATGAAACCAAAAGACGGTGATGAGCTTGGATGGGTACTTTCTACCAATGGTGAGGACAAAATTCTCATGGTTTCCAAGAAAGGAAAGGCTATTCAATTCTTCGAGTCTGATGTCCGAGTTATGGGTCGTGCCGCTGCGGGGGTGCGCGGAATGCGAATTGGAGATGACGACGCCGTAGTAGAAACCGACGTAGTAGATTCTGAAACTAAATACGTATTCACGGTTACAGAAAATGGAATGGGGAAGCTCAGTAGTATTGATGATTACCGAGAACAAGGACGAGGTGGTTCCGGAGTGAAAGCAGGATCTATGACCGTAAAGACGGGAGATATTATCGGGGTTCACTTGATTACGGAAGCGGTTCGTAAGGAGGGTGAGGTAATCCTCATTTCTCGAAGTGGACAAACGGTTCGAGTGCCACTTGGAACTATTCGAGTAACGAGTCGAGTAACTCAGGGAGTTATCCTCGCAAAACTCAAGGATAAAAAAGATGCATTTACGAGCATGACCGTAACTGCCAAAGAAGAAGAGGAAGGGATAGAAGCAACCGGTAGCGAACAGACGGAACTCGGAGGAGAATAATTCCCCAAATTTCTATGAATCAATCTGAAATACGCGCATTTTTGATACGACTCAGCTTGTTAACCCTGTTTTCGGCAGGTCTGTGGCTCGCATTTCAAGCGCGTGAGATTCTCTGAGCGCTTTTGATGGCTGGACTTACCGCCGTCCTAGTGAGTCCCATTCTCGAATCCATGGAACGGAAAAAAGTGCCGAGTGCTTTGGCCATCACCATTTTATGTTTTTGAGTACTGCTGTTCCTTCTCTTACTTGGGGTGATTATTTTCCCTTTGCTTGCAGAACAAATAGTTCGTTTTGAGGGCGTTCTCAAAAATATGATGCAAGGCATTTCCGCCTTGGCGGCAAATCCGGATTCCTTGAAAAACTATGCGATTTTCAAATATTTGGAGCGAGCCACTGTTCATGTTGATGTGGTTTTGATTACTGATTTCCTCAAGAATTCATTTGGAACCATTGCGGATCAATTAGGGAAATTTGTAACCATCGGAAGTAAGTCGTTATTTACTTGGATTTTTGGATTCTTCGGTGCATTTAGCAATACGATTCTCTACCTCGTATTTCTGATTTTTATACTACTTGAGCGCAAAGAGCTGTATACGAGCTTTATCGCATTCTTGCCAAAAAAAGTATCCGTCAATCTCCATAAGAAAGTACCCACTATTCAAGCTACACTTTTTTCTTGGTGGCGAGGTCAGGCCATCTTATGTGAATCAATCGGGCTCATGACTCTCGTGGTTCTTCTATTCTTGGATTACGTGGTTGGCGTGCATATGGAGTATCACTTGAGTCTCGCGTTGATTGCGGGAATGTGTGAATTTATTCCGATTATTTGACCTTTGATTGCCCTCGTTCCAGCGGCACTTATAGGTATGCAAGGGGGGTGGGTAGATGTACTCATTATTATAATTGCGTATATTAGTATTCAGCAAACGGAATCACTTTTTTTGGTACCACGAGTACAGGGGGCGGCTCTCTCGCTTTCCAATGTGGAAGTACTCGTGTGGATGACTCTGTCAGGTTCACTGTTCGGAGTTCTGGGTATTCTCTTCACTTTGCCGATTCTTGCGGTTTCCAAGATTTTGCTTGCTGACAAAAAACTTTCTTAAATGTCTATGACTCGAATTCTTTTGGTGGAAGACGATACGACGATATCTCACATGCTTTCCGCATATATTGAGCGAGAAGGATTTATTATAGATGTCGCTCATGATGGCAATCAGGCGGTAGAACTTTTTGATCTACAGCCAGATTTGGTCATTTTGGATATTAATCTTCCCGGTCGAAGTGGTTTTGAGCTGATTCCCATTTTTCGAGCCAAATCACAGTCACCGATTCTCATGCTTTCGGCTCGATCGAGCGAAGATGACAAAGTACATTGTCTCGAGCTCGGAGCGGATGACTATATCCCAAAACCGTTCTCTGCACGAGAATTGGTCGCTCGAATGCACCGACATCTCAAACGATCGGTTCCACAGAAATCCGTAACTTCTGAACTTCGAATGGGTCATGTGGTGATTATGCCCGCTCAATTACGAGTAGAGCTATCCGGAGAAGAAGTGAAGCTGACCAAAACGGAATTTGAAATACTGATTCATCTGTTCCAGCATGCGGGGGAAGTCGTTGAGCGAACGACCCTCATGAAAGAAATTATCGGCTATGAGCGATATCTTTCTGATCGTACGATCGATACCCATATCAAAAATCTTCGTAAAAAGTTTGAAGGGGAGCTCGTAATCGAAACCCTTCGTGCTATAGGATATCGTATCCAAGCTGCGTAAATATGAGATTTTCCGAAAGCTTCATCGTCTTCCTGTGAGTTTCCTTAGTTCTTTTGATTTCTGGGAATATTTTTGGACTTTATCACTATGCGCCCGTGTATTTTTCGGCATATGTTGAGGATGTACGCAAACAAAATACAGGAGATCAAACGACCATTATTAACGCCTTCATTGACTCAAAGGAGCTGGATCCAGAAACCGTAAACGAATACCGACAAACCCTCAAGGATCTGGGGGAGCTCACCAAAAATCTCGAAGACCTATCACAATCTCAGCGACTCGAAATTTTGACTGTTGACTCTGATATTTCGGGGGACAATCAGGCATATCGACGAGAAAAATTTGCGAGTGGATTGGAATCATTTTTCAAGAATATCGTTTCCATAGCCTTTACTACGCAAAATACCCCAGAACGTACGTTTCTTTTTAGAATTCTCAATCTCCTGCTGATTATCAATTCTTTGCTGATTTCCGTGATACTTTGTATTACGTTCGTTTGGACGAGATTTATTTTTCAACCGATTGTCGCGCTCTCTCATCGACTGAAGCAACTGACTGTTGAACGCGATTACTCCAAGATTCTCTACCTTCGTAAGGATGAATTTTTTCCACTCATTCAGGCAGTCAATTCGCTTTCTGCCAATCTTGCGGATCAAGAGAAAATCCGATCGGACTTTGTTTCTGATTTTTCCCATGAGATCAAAACTCCTATTACCGCCCTCAAGGTATTTTTGGAGGGAGTAGAAGATGGGGTAGTGGCCTTGGATGAGAAGGGGATGAGTATAGTTCAGTCAGAGCTAGATAGACTCCTACTCATCACAGATTCTATTATGCAATATGAGAAAATTGAAGCCCTCAAAGAGCGAAATGCTAGCAAGACGGTATTTGATCTTACAGAAGTGCTTTCACGTCTTCGAGATGAGTACCTTCCAATTTTGGCTCGTAATTCTCAAATTATTTCTTTTGATGAGTTACCGTTCCTCGTTTTTTTGGAAAAAGATCTTATAATTCAGTTGATCCACAATGTATTTTCAAATTTCACAAAATACGCGGGATCAAATACTCATCTATCTATACAGTGGTCACTTAAAGCTCGCAAGCTTACCATATTATTTGAGGATGATGGAAAGGGGGTTGCCAAAGAAAATGTAAGATATCTCAGAGAAAAATTCTATCAAGAAGATACCGGGCGCAGTGGTTCGCAGTCACATCGGGGTATTGGAATCGGAGTTTCTCTTATTGAAAAGATTGCCAAAATCCACGGAGGGCATATGACGATTGTGAGTGATATCAACAAAGGTTTTAAGCTGAAAATCGTATTGGAACACGAAGATGACGTGCTCGCGTCTTCACAAAGAATTCACCCCTAGGATTTGCGTAGCCTGCTTTTTTCAGTAGTAATAGATACGAATGAAAACGTTTTTACTTCGTACCAGTTTTTTTGGAATCATAGCTTTTGCTTTGTTTCCTCTTTCTACATGGGCATCGACGGGAGATAATAATCCAATAGGTGTTTCTCTGAAAAATACACAAGAAGCCACAGCTCGACAAAAACAACTCGCTCTTAAAGCTCAAGAACAAAAAGCAGCGGTGGAAGAAGTGAATGCGCTGATTGTTGATTCCTATAAAACCCTCCTAGATAAAGTACTCGACCAGTTATACACCAATATAGCCCAAGCTTCTGCCTGAGATAAGAGTGTCCAAATTCGAGCGCTTTCCAAGGTTCGGGATGATCTCGATAAACAGCTCGATAAGCTCGAAGATGGAAGTATTACTCCAAATCGTAAGAAGATCCTCCAGGGGGTATATTTTTACTTGAAGTCTAACGTTGAACAAAAAATAAAGGGGTTGCAGGAGTAGGAATAATCATCTCCTAAATATCATTTGACAGGAGCAAGTTCTTCTATATCATACCGCCACTTCAAGTCTGAAGAATTACGTTGAGTAGCCGATCAGTGCAGGATAAACCCTGAACCAGATGCTATCCAACCTCTAAATCATTATTTTCCACATGCCAGGTATAATCGCAAAAAAAGTCGAAATGACTCGACTTCTCAAAAACGATGCCTTCATTCCGGTAACTCTCTGTAAGTTTCCAGAAACTAAGGTCATCCAAATCAAGACACTCCAAATTGATGGTTACGAAGCAATCGTGCTTCAATCAAACTTTGGAAAACAAGAATTTATTAAAGAAGTCCCTATGGACGGAGTGTTCGCTTCTCTCAATGTAGGTGATGCTATTACTCTTGATATGCTCGACGGAGTTGAGATTGTTTCTCTCCAGGGTGTTTCTAAGGGTAAGGGTTTTGCCGGAGTTATGAAACGACACAATTTTGCCGGAGGTCCAAAAAGCCACGGATCAAAATTTCATCGTTCTATCGGTTCTATCGGAACTCGAAAACCTCGACGAACTAAGCCAGGACAAAAGATGCACGGTCACATGGGTACCGACACGATCACCCTCAAAAAAGTTCCTCTCGAACTCGTAAACAAAGAGCTCGGTATTATAGCCGTTCGTGGACCAGTTCCAGGAGCTCGAAATTCCATTGTAGTTTTCAACTTTTAGATCATGCAAGCAGTACTTTATACTCACGCCGGAATTGAATCCGGAAAAATAGAGCTCGATAGCGCATTCTTTGGTCGAGAAGTGAATACTGGTCTTATCCACCGACTTCTTGTTCTTCAGAACGCTAACGCTCGAAACCCAATCGCCCACACAAAAACTCGTTCAGAAAGAAACGGTTCTACTCGAAAGCTCTACAAGCAAAAAGGAACCGGTCAAGCTCGAGTCGGTGATAGCCGATCTCCAACTCGACGAGGAGGAGGTATCGCTTTCGGACCACTTAGTAACCGAAACTTCGAACTCCGAATGAATAAGAAGGAGCGACGATGTGCCTTGCTTTCTATCCTTTCTTCAAAGGCGGCTGGAATGCAGGTTAAGGTTATCGAGTCTTTCTCAACTGACGCAACGAAGACCAAAGATATGCTCAAGGTATTCGCTAACATGAATCTTTCTTCAGCAGTTCTCGCCGTTCTTCCAACTGATACAGCAGTTTTCCAAGCTGGACGAAATGTTCCTACGGTAAAAGTTATCGGAGCGAACTACCTCAATCCACACGACCTTCTCAAGTTCAAAGAACTGGTATTTACCAAAGAAAGTCTGGAATATATCAAATCTCACTTTGCTAACTAGTTCCCATGTCTCTCTACAATATTATTAAAAAACCGGTTGTTACCGAAAAATCTCAGATTCTTGAGATGAAAGGAAAATATACACTGATTGTTGACGACAAGGCTACCAAAGTAGATGTACGTACTTCAGTTGAACGACTCTACGGTGTTTCTGTTACTAAGGTAAACATCATTAACACTCGAACGAAAGTAAAAGTGAATGGTAAATACAAGGCACTCGTAAAGCGAACCGAAAAGACAAAAGCTATCGTTACCTTGAAAAACGGACAACGAATTCAAGATTTCCAAAAAATTGTAACAAAGTAGTATGCCAGTTAAAAAGTATAATCCAACGACTCCAAGCCGCCGTCAGATGACCGGTTACACCTTTGATCAAATCACTACCGACCAACCATATAAGCCTTTGACTAACTTCAAGCTTAAGGCAGCTGGTCGAAACTACTCAGGTACTATTACCGTTCGACACCAAGGTGGAGGACACAAGAAACTCTACCGACACGTTGACTTCAAGTTCGACAAGATGGATGTTCCTGCTAAGGTAGAAACTATCGAATACGATCCATTCCGAACTGGATACATCGCGCTCGTATGTTACCGAGATGGAGAACGACGATATGTATTGGCTCACAAAGACATGAAAGTAGGGGATATCATCACTACTGGAGAAAATCTTAAGCCTATTGCCGGAAACCGAATGCACGTTGGAAATATCCCAGTAGGTCTAGAAGTATACAATGTTGAACTTATTGTAGGACAAGGTTCTACTTCCGTTCGATCGGCTGGTGCTTCTGCTGCTATCCTTTCTCAAGAAGGAGAATACACTCAAGTAAAAATGCCTTCTGGGGAAATCCGAAAGGTTCACAAAAAGTGTTTTGCTACTATCGGTCAAGTTTCCAATACTGACCACGGACAAATCGTCCTCGGTAAGGCGGGGCGAAAACGATGGATGGGTATTCGACCTACAGTTCTTGGTTCATCCATGAATACCGTTGATCACCCACACGGAGGAGGAGAAGGACACCAATCACTCGGACAGCGAAAAGGACCTAAGACTCCTTGGGGAAAGATCGCACGAGGAGTTATTACCCGAAACAAGAAGTCAACTGACAAATGGGTAGTACGAACTCGACGAGGAAAACTTCTACAAGGATAATTATCAATCGATTACTTTTTACGTATGACACGCAGTCTAAAAAAATGACCATTCATTGATGAGAAACTCGCAAACAAAGTTTCAGTTCTCAACCAATCTGGTAAAAAATCCATTATCAAAACTTGGGCACGACGCTCTACTATCTCTCCGGAGTTTGTAGGTCACACCTTTGGAGTCCACAATGGTAAAGATCATGTTCCCGTTTTTGTAACGGAAGACATGGTTGGACACAAACTCGGTGAGTTCTCATTCACTCGAAGGTTTATTGCTCACTCCGGTAACAAATAGTTCATGAAAGCACTCACTACCAACGTTCGAATTTCTCCGAAAAAGGCACAAGTTGTTGCCCAAATTGTACGAGGAATGGATGCCAAGAAGGCACTCGACATGCTTAAATATATGCCAAACAAACCAGCCAAGATTATTTATAAGACGCTTGCTAGTGCGGTGGCTAATGCCAGTCATAATGACAGTCAAGATACCACAGCTCTTATTGTAAGTGCTATCGTAGTTACAAAGGGTATGGTCTACAAGCGAGGTAATCCTATCTCACGAGGACGATCACATCCAATTCTCAAACGAACTTCTAATATTTCTCTTGAGCTTTCAGCTCGCTAATTATCACCTATGGGTCACAAAGTTAGTCCACTCGCATTTCGTATCGGGTACATCAAATCATGGAGGTCTACTGGATTCTATTCCAAAAAAGACTACTCTGCCAATGTCTCAACTGACATGCAGGTACGTTTGCATATCAACAAATTCCTCAAGGGAATTCCAGTTGCAAACGTCTTCCTCTCACATTCCAATCAAACTATCACCGTTACTATCTATACCGCTCGTATAGCTATCGTTCTCGGTAAGGATGATGAAAATGTAAATCGCCTCAAAACTGAACTTTCTACGAAGTTCGGTCTCACCTTCCAAATCGAAGTGAAGGAGGTAAAAAAACCAGAACTTTCTGCGGCTCTCGTAGCTGATTCGATCGCACGGCAAATCGAAAAGAAAATGCCTTACCGACGAGTTATCAAGAATGCTATTTCCAGAACTATGGAAAAGGGAGGACTTGGAATCAAGGTTATAATATCTGGTCGAGTTAATGGTGCAGAAATTGCCCGAACGGAAACCTATAAAGAAGGAAGTATTCCATCTTTGACTATCCGCTCTGACATTGACTACGCTATTGAGCGAGCTCAAACAGTAGCTGGAACCATTGGTCTTAAGATCTGGGTTTACAAAGGAGATGTATTCAAAAAGTAATTTCCGATTTGACACCTACAAACTATACTTATAATTTTGCCACACCATGCTTCAGCCGAAGAGAACGAAATATCGAAAAGCGCAACGTGGAGTCATCCGATGACTCGCGATTCGCGGTTCGAATATCGCTTTCGGGGATTTTGCACTCAAAGTCACCGAATCTGGTTATATAACCTCACGACAAATCGAATCAGCACGCCGAACTATCGTTCGTTACCTCAAAAAGGGTGGACGAGTTTGGATCCGTATTTTTCCAGACAAACCATTTACCAAGAAACCTTTGGAAGTTCCAATGGGAGGAGGAAAAGGAGGTCTCGAAATGTACCGAGCTCCAGTTCGACCAGGACGAATCATTTTTGAAATTAGCGGTATCCCTGCTGATCAAGCTCAAGAAGCGCTTAAACTCGCTGCCTACAAGCTTCCACTCAAAACCAAATATGTCACCCATGAAATTTAATCATTATGGCAACTAAAAAAATCGCGACGGTTTCTGACGTCGGCACGCTTCGACAGGAGCTCTACCTTCTCAATATGAAAAAGATTTCAGGAGAACTCAAGGAAACTCACAAACTTAAGGCTCTCAGAAAGCAAATTGCTCGGGCACTTACTTTAGAAAACAACCCTACTCTGTAATAGCATACTATGCGTACTAAAACTGGTACTGTCACTAGCATCAAGATGGATAAAACTATCGTGGTAACGGTCGACACCTACAAAACTCATCCGAAATATAAGAAACGATACAAAGTATCGGCAAAGTTTTATGCTCATGACGAGAATAATAGTTCTACTCTTGGTCAAAAAGTGACTATTAGTGAATGTCGACCACTTTCAAAATCTAAGCGCTGGACTCTAGCATAATTTTATCAGAATATGATCCAATCAGAATCACGACTCGTTGTCGTTGACAACACCGGAGCAAAAGAAGCCCTTTGTATCAAAGTACTTGGTGGTTCTAAGCGACGGTATGCTTCCGTAGGTGACATCATCGTTGTCTCTATTAAGGAAGCGCTTCCAAATGGAAGTATCAAAAAGAAATCCGTTCAAAAGGCGGTAGTCGTACGAGTTGCGGCTGAAGTACGACGTCCAGATGGTAGCTACGTTCGTTCAGATGATAACGCTTGCGTCATCGTCAATGAGGATGGAGAGCCAAAAGGAACTCGTGTATTTGGACCAGTTTTCCGAGAACTCAAGAATAAAGGTTTCCAAAAAATTATCTCTCTCGCACCAGAAGTACTCTAATATTACACTTATGAAAATTCACAGCTGAGATCTCGTACAAGTAATCGCCGGTAAAGATAAAGGAAAACAAGGGAAAGTTATCTCTGTTTTTCTCAAGGAAGAGCGAGTTCTTGTTGAGGGAATCAATATCGTTAAAAAAGCCATCAAAAAGCAAGGAGTTACTCCAGGTCGATTTGTTGAAATGGAAAAGTCAGTACACGTTTCTAACGTTGCGGTTCTTGATCCAGATACAAAGAAACCAAGTCGAGTAGGTTTTAACCTTGAGGGTTCTCGAAAGATTCGAATCTCAAAAAAATCTGGTAAATCTCTTGCATAGCCCAATTATATGTCATACCAACAACACATTAATTCTCAAGTTCTTCCTGAGCTTCAGAAATCTCTCAAGATTGAGAACACCATGCAACTTCCTCGTTTTGAGAAAGTCGTACTTAATATGGGTATCGGTACCTACGTTGCCAGTGGTAACAAGGACTTCTCCTCACTTAAGAACGATCTTGCTCTCATTGCTGGTCAAGTTCCAAAGGTAAACGCCTCACGAAAATCCATTTCGAATTTTAAACTTCGAGAAGGAATGCCAGTAGGTATGACCGTTACGCTCCGTGGTGAAAGAATGTACGCATTTATCGAAAAACTTATTGGAGTAATTCTCCCTCGAGTTCGAGACTTTCGAGGAATCTCCGCAAAAGGATTCGACCACGCAGGTAACTTCAACTTTGGAGTCAAAGAACACACGATTTTCCCAGAGGTTCCACAACTTGATGTTGTAAAAACTCACGGTCTTCAAATTACATTCAAGTTCAAATCTGAATCTAAGGAGCACTCAAAGGCACTTCTCGACGCACTTAAATTCCCTTTCATTCGCTAATATGGCACGAAAAGCAATAGTAAACAAGGCATCAGCCGCACAATCAAAAGCCGCACAAGCGCGAGCTCTTGGTAAAAAAGTTTCATTCTCAACTCGACTCTACAACCGATGTAGTGTTTGTGGAAGAGTACATGGGTATATCGGAAAATTCGATATGTGCCGTATCTGTGTCCGAGAACGGGCTAATGCGGGTGAACTCATGGGAGTTAGAAAGTCAAGCTGGTAGTATTATTAGAATTATCTCAACACTATGTTTAATGATCCAATAGCAGACATGCTTACTCGTATCCGAAATGGATACCTATCTCGTCTTGCAAAAATCGACGTCCCATATTCAGTTCTCAAAGTAGAAATGCTTCGAGTGCTTAAGAAAAACAACTATATTGTCAATTATACCGTCTCTGACGATAAGCGAAATGTAGTAGTAGAACTCAATGACGTTCGAGTTACCAAATACATCCCAAGTTTTCGAAAAATCAGCAAGCCTGGTCAAAGAATCTATGTGAAAAATGCTGATATCAAGCGATCACGAAATGGTCTTGGAATATTCATTTTTTCTACTCCAAAGGGTATTATCACTGGATATGAAGCTCACTCGCTCGGAGTTGGAGGAGAATTGCTCTGCGAAATCTTTTAATATAATTTTTTATGTCTCGAATCTGAAAGCTTCCTATTGTACTCCCAACTGGAGTTACCCTTGCGGTAGATGGGAAGAAGATCACAGTAAAGGGTCCAAAGGGAGAACTCTCTCTTACCCTTCAAGAGGTAGTTAGCGTGAACGTTGAAGGAAGTGAAGTTCATGTTACCATTACTGACGCAACCAATGCACAACAGAAAGCTTTCTGGGGTCTCACTCGAGCCCTCGTAGCTAATATGGTAGAAGGAGTAGCTCAAGGTTTCAAGAAGTCTCTCGAAATCATTGGAGTAGGTTACAAGTTTGAAATCACAAGCGCTACAATGATTACTTTGTCGGTTGGTTTTTCTCACAAGGTACAACTTGAAATTCCTAAGGGAGTTTCTGTTACTGCTGATGCAAAGGAAAAGAATATTATTCACATCGAAGGAATAGACAAACAACTTGTAGGATACTTCGCGGCTCTCGTTCGAGAAGTAAAACGACCTGAACCATACAAGGGGAAGGGTATCCGGTATGTTGGTGAATACGTTCGAAGAAAAGCAGGTAAAACTGCAGCTAAGGGTGGTAAATAATTTTTTCAAAGAATATGTTAGCAAAAATCCAAAATCGCATCAAGCGACACACTCGAATTCGAGCTCGAATCTCGGGAACTGCCGCACGACCACGACTCAGTGTATTCCGATCAAATACTTCCATTCTCGCTCAACTCATCGACGACGAAGCTGGAAAAACTTTGGTCAGTGCATCTTGCCACGGAATTACTACTGGTACTAAGACTGCCAAAGCTACTGAAGTAGGTAAAAAACTTGCTGAAGCTGCTCTTGTAGCTGGTATTACTGCCGTAGTATTCGACCGAGGAGGTTTCCTCTATGCTGGTCGAGTTAAGGCGCTTGCTGAAGGTGCTCGAAGCTCAGGTCTTTCATTTTAACTCTTTTTTATATGACAGAAGAAGTACGAAATAATACTACGAACAAACCAAAACGAGACGGAGCACGACCAAATGGTCCTCGCCGAGATCGTGGTAACTTCAAAGAAGTTCAAAAAGAGTTTCAAGAAGAACTTCTTGAGATCGCTCGTGTAACTCGTGTAACAGCGGGTGGACGACAACTCAGATTCCGAGCTGCGGTAGTTATCGGTAACGGTAAAGGTACGGTAGGTCTTGGTACTGGTAAGGCCTGAGAAGTTGCGGTCGCTGTTGAAAAGGCGGTTCGAGATGCTAAGAAAAATCTTATCAACTTTCCTATTGTTGATGGAACTCTTCCTCATGATATCACTGCCAACTTCAAGGCAACTACCGTAATGATTCACCCAGCCAATGAAGGTACGGGAATTATTGCTGGAGGTGCGATTCGAAAACTGGTTTTCGTTTCTGGTCTTAAGGATGTTATTATCAAACGATACGGAGGTAATAACCCAATGACGAATGTACGAGCTGCTATTAAGGCATTCTCACTTCTCAAAAAAGCTGATTCTCCATTTTTGAAACCTAAAACTGCTCCTAAAGCTACTCCTGAAGTTGCTCCAAAAGCAGACACTGAAACTACTTCTGCATAATTTTTAGACTATGGTCTCACTTAATACGATTTCCTCAACTGAAGGATCAACCCAAAAGAGAAAACGACTTGGTCGTGGCAATGCTTCCGGACATGGAACTTACTGTGGACGAGGAGTTAAGGGGCAAGGTTCTCGAACGGGTATCGGAAAATTCAACGCGGCTTTCGAAGGAGGACAAACTCCTTTGTTCCGAAGACTTCCAAAATCACGAGGTTTCACTAAGTGGAACCAAGTAGAATTCAATGTAGTTAATCTCTCTGATCTCGCAGAACTTGCAGCACTCAAGATTACTACCGTTGATGCGGTGGTTCTGGCGGAACACGGATATATCCGAAAAAACGGAAACCCACTTAAGGTTTTGGCTAACGGAAAGCTTGATATTGCCGTAACGATTACAGCAAACAAAGCTTCCAAAGAAGCCCTTGAACAAATTCAAAAGGCTGGAGGTAAAGTAGAGCTTATCTAACTCCTTACAAGCCCTACTCCGGTAGGGCTTGTTTTTGATTTACTTTCCTGTTTTTTCTCTATACTCAATCATACTATGATTTTAAAAAACTTTTCACGTCTCTGGGATTCAGAGGAAGTACGCAAAAAAGTACTTGTGACCATTGGTCTTGTATTGGTTTACAAGTTCCTTTCGCTTATTCCAGTTCCTGGAGTAAGTATTACCGCTATTCAAGCACTCAAAGAATTCTTGGCACAAAGTCAGGGTCTTGCTTTCTTTTCTTCACTTCTTGGTGGAGGATTGGAAAATTTCTCCGTAGTACTTATGGGTCTTGCACCATACATCAATGCAGTTATCATTATCCAACTTCTTGGAGTGGTAATTCCTCAATTGGAAGCTCTCAAGAAAGAAGGAGAGCAAGGACAGAAGAAAATCAACAACTATACTCGATATTTCACCCTTCCTTTGGCACTCGCTCAAAGTTACGGAATGATCCTTTTGATTAATACGTTGGTTGGTTCTACAGGAGGAGGAATGCTTATTGATACTACCAATTTCTGGGGCGTAGTCTTACCTGCTATGATCTGTATCACTGCGGGAACTATGATTCTGCTTTGGCTCGGTGACATCATCACGGAATCAGGTGTAGGAAATGGTACTTCACTCATCATTTTTGCCGGTGTTCTCTCCTGAGTCCCTGGTCATATTGGTGGATACCTCAGTGTTGGTAACTATACGCTTCTTGCGATTATGACGGCTATGACCCTCGCAGTTATTTATGTGATTATCAAATTTACGGAAGGGTACCGAAAGATTCCACTTATTTATACGAAGACTGGAAGAGATGAGCGATCATATTTCCCGATTCGAGTCAATCAAGCAGGAATGATTCCTATCATCTTTGCGATTTCCATCATTACTTTCCCTTCTTTGATTGGACAGATTCTCGTGGCAAAAAGTTCAGGTCGACTAGTAGAGATTGGTAATTTCTTGGTTTCAAACTTCTCCATGAACAATCCTTCCTGGCTCTATATTGTTATATACTTTGCCTTGATTCTTGCTTTCTCTTTCTTCTATATTTCTATTGTGTTCAATCCATCTGAAGTAGCAGAAAGTATTCAAAAACGTGGAGGGTATATTCCGGGGATTCGTCCAGGTAAAGAAACCGCTGATTATCTAGAGAATACGAGTACTCACTTAAATCTTTGGGGTGGAGGATTCTTGGCACTTATCGCTATATTTCCTTATGCAGCGACGAAGATTAATAATAGTCTTGGACTCATTGATATTTCTGGTACTTCTCAGATAGACTTCCTTATATCGGGAGCGGGACTTATCATCGTAGTTGGTGTAGTGTTGGAACTTATCCGAAAGGTAGATACCGAACTTAAGAGTTACGATTATAAGAAATTCTACTAGACAAAAATCCCCTGAGAAATCGGGGGATTTTTTTTGTTCTTTTCCTTGACTCTCGCTCCGTTCCCTCTACAATCCCGCCCCATGAAAGCATTCGTATTCGACACGGAAACTACGGGTTTCTCGAGTAAAGATCGTCCCCTGAGTGAACAACCATATATTGTCCAGATAGCTGGGATTCTCGGTGAAGCGAGCAAAGAGCATGGTTTTGTAGAAATCGAGCGTATCAATCTCATGGTACGACCAAGGATTTCTATTCCATTTGGTGCTTCGCAAGTCCACCACATCTATGATGCAGATGTTGAGAATGCTCCCTATATTGAAGAGGTTATTTCACAAGTGCTCAAGTTCCTCAATACTTCTGATGTTGTCGTAGGTCATAATATAGAATTCGACGAGCAAATTATCCGAGATGAGCTCGCAAGAATCGGGCGAAATGGGGATTATCAGCCTATGAAGAGTATATGTACGATGAAATCTTCTACTGATTTTTGTAAACTTCCTGGACGAGGATTCTCATTTAAGTCTCCACGATTGAATGAGTTGTATAAAACCCTGTTTGGAGAGTATTTTGAAGGGGCACATGACGCGATGTTTGACGTTGAAGCTACTGCCAAGGCTTTTGGGGAATTGCTCAAACTTGGGGTGATTACTCTGGAAGAATCAGATATTATGCGATTGTTCTAGGAAGCACTTCTATCTACAAAACCCGAGTTCTCAACCACTCGGGTTTTTTAAATTGCCAAAATTTACAACCGAAAAATGATAGGGTATACTGAACACGATACCCCTCTTCCTATGGCAAAAAACAAAAAACCAACAAAAATAATCTCCAAATCATCGATCATTTCACTCTCAAACGAATGATGATTCATGACGGAGAAAATGATCCAAGCTCATGCCAAGTCCAAAGGATATATTTTGAGTGAACCAGAAATCGCATGACTTCTTGAGTTTTATAAGGCTCCAGAGGTGATCGCTATGCTTACAGAAGTGCAAGATATGCAGGAAAAAATTCACAAAACCCGTATTCGGAAAATTTCGGCAACTTTTGGAACTGCTCTCGTGCTCTTCATCTTTGTGTTTTTCTCGGTTGATGTATTGGAAATTAAGTCACTCGCCTTGTATGGACTCTTTTGTCTCGCCTTTGGAAGCCTTGTAGGCACCTTGATTGCTGCTACGAGTCCAAACTACACCAAGCTTATTGCTGAGCAGTGTAGCAAGGCGCGGATATTTTTTCGCTTATCGAAACTCTTGAATACGCGTAAAGACGATAGTAAAAAGTCTCCATGAACATCTGATAACCTAGATATTCTCATACAAAATAGATTTCTTAAGTCATCAGATACGTTCGAGCAAGAATTCGCTTTTGAGACATATGCAAAGTCTCATGGTACTGATGTTGCGGTTACAGGTTATCAGTTCACTTCAAGTACTCGCTGAACCCATGAAAAAGGTTATCCAATAGATATGACTGCGGATCATTGTTATCTCCTTCAGGCTACTTTTGATACGGATGTCCCTTTTGTCAAAAACCATCTACATCTTCAACAGAATAAAGCCCGATTACCCAAGTCGACTCGACCAACTCATTTGAGTTCGGTCTTGGTATTCGCTCTGAGCTTTCTCCTCCTCCTTATAGCCTATCCGAAGCTCGGGAATTCTGGCACTATCACATTACTCGCAGGAGTAGTCACGATAATCCTGATTTTTGCTGGTATTCAAAAATTCCAGATTTCTCAAAACCCAGAACTTCAAAAAACTCGATCTTTTGAAAAGCTTTTTGAAACACTAAGCGTGAATCATGATAAAATTTCCCATCATTTTCCTATGAGTTTTCAAGAGTCACTTCTCAAGATTACCAAGAAGCAGGGGAATGTGTTTGAGTTTTATTTTAATGACCATCAGGTCTATTTGAAGCGAAATCTTGGTCACTATGAGTTTCTGAGTTTGGATACCAAAGCGCTCCTTCCTGAAAATCAGACCGTATGTATCGACTGGTAT
>JAQTZK010000098.1 GCA_028687815.1 Candidatus Altimarinota bacterium
AAAATCTATCGGTATTCATACACATTGCTATGATGGCGAGAAAGCCAAAGTACATGAGTATTCCATACCATACGATTCCATACGCAGCTACAACAAAGATGAGACTATATACCGTCACAAAACCAAAAAGAGAGAGGAATTTTGAATCTTCTGGTTCCTCTTTATTTCTTGTATCATAATGTAATACAACAAAAGGGAAAAGTGCGAGAATTACTATAACTATATAGCCAACAGGAAGTTGTAAGCTAGTAAATAGGCTTGTAAGTGCTGGAACTTTGAAGAAAAATAACAAGAGCATTCCGAGGAAATACGCCCAATATGCTATTTTTGCATAGCGCTTTCGGAATTTAAACAACAGAATCCCCGGTAGAACAGCAAGAAAAATATAACTTATATCTGTAAACTCTCCTTTTTGATTGGTTTGAATCGTGAGATTAATGGGTAGTTTGAGATAGTTATTTATACCAGCTTCATACCCAAAATAACGACCTAGGTCTTCATTTTGAGTTTTTCCATCAGTACTGATAGCATTTTGCCGTTGCTTCTCTTCAATGGCTTTGAGCTGTTCAGGAGATAGTACTTTTGAATAATCCGGAGTAAAAGATCTACCGTCTCACCAAATGAGTGTTGATATAGTAATTGGTCCTATTTTTGAGGCTTCTATAGCATTTTTTGCTATCCATGGACCGAAAGTCATAATAAATCCAATACCGACGAGCAAAATAGGTAAAAGTACTTGTCGTACTACGATTTTTGGTTCAATTTTTTTAATATGGAGCGAGAGTACGCAGAGTCAAATCCCCAAAACTACCAAAGCCCCACCAAATACCATAAGGTTTGGAGAATCTTTTGGATAGTTGACATTCATAAAATCCCAAAGTCGTAGGCTCGTAAAGACTCCAATAAACATGGATAAATACCCCATAAACCCCGTAAGTCCGAGTATGCGATAGAAAAGTGTGGCAATACCAGCAATGATAAGCATAAGCGTGGTAACCTTGATACCAAAGGCAATACCAATAAGTCCACCTGCAATAACATAAAGAATATTCCTTGACTTACCATCAGGTTTTTCAAACGCAATAAACAGAGCTACAACTGCCAGAGCGGAAATTCCGAGTAATCCTGGATCTAGCTTCATATCTTTTGCTTGCTGGAACACGATCATTGGCAAGCTCATGAAGATAGTGCTCGCGAGCAGAGGGAGTGAAATAATCGGATGATTTTTTGGTGCAAAATGACGAATTCCTGCCCAAATTCCAAGTAGTGCTAAAACGGTACCAAATTGATTGAGAAAGAAGGCAAAGGTAGCATTGTAATGAAGGAAGCCAATACCAGTAAATGTTTGCCAAAGAATATTTCCGAGATGGGAAGTAGATTCGGAAAATGCAAGCAGTTTCGGATAGTTCATGTATACTCCGAGATCATCCCAGCCAATAGGATAAGGTCGTACAATATTTGCGAGATTCGTGGATATCACCACAAATAGCGTAATTAGGAGTGTAGCATTAATAGTGATTCGGAGAGTATCAAATTCATTTTCTTTCAAAAGAAACGTATGTTTTGGAAGCTCAGAAATCACCCCCCAAATATCTCGATAAAAACATCCTATAGTAATCGCCAGTAATATATAAAACGCAGATAGTGTATAGAATCAAAAGAAACCTATGATGGCGAGCACTAAGGTAAATACTGACCATCCAATTCCCAGTGCGAGTGGAGTTCGCGCTGACGTTGGTATCGAGTCGAGTACACTGATTTTACGAAGAATTCCAGTACCAGTTCCTGTAAATATAAGAGCTAGAGGTATAATACAAGCCAAGTATTTGAGAATATGAAAGAAAAGACTTATACCAAATCCTAGCTGTTGTCATCCAGTACCAGTGGCCTTTCCTAGGTGAGCAAAAGTTATCCAAGAAGTAATAAATAGTACCCAAAAGAAAAATCCAGCAATTGTCATGCTAGAAATCCGAGCATCTTTTGCATCTTTTTTGAAGAAAAGGTAGATAACGAGTGGAAGCAGTATAAGAAAGAAATACATGATAATTCCACTGGCACCTTCTACTGGTTTCACAGGAAATACTTCTTCAAATCTTCCAATTCCTGAGTAGTAGGCAACCATTGTGAAGATGGCGAAAAGGAAGAATCCTATGAGACTTACGATGTTGGAGGGTTTCATGGCGTTGAATTTTTAAAGGTACGGTATATGCCCAGAAGTTCTGCTTTATTTAAAATAGAAAATCCAGTAATAAAAATAATAGTTGATGCTACAATGCTGAAAAAATATCCCCACCGTCCAATGATTTCGATATCACGTGGAATAAATTCCCATAAAATGAGCGTCAGCATTGTACAGAAGAAGAGATTTTTCAAAAAGTTTTTCCATAAAAATGGCTCATGGTATTCTTGAGTTGCTAAATAGCTTAAGTACCAAATAAACACCCAAGATATTCCAACTGCCAGTGCGGACCCCTCGGCTCCCAAGTAATGAATGAAAATAATATTGAGAAGTATATTTACTATGAGTCATTTGGAGATGATAGCCAGTCGTTTCTTTACCTTACCTACTGCTGCAAGAATATTGAAATTTATTGCGAGAAGAAAGTTAAAGATAATGAATCCTATGCTGTATAAAAGAACATAGCCCGATGCCTCGAATTTCTCACCAAAGAAAAATATTCCACTTCATGAGGCATAAAGTGTTGCTACACTTATAGCTAGCAATCCAAGTAAGCTAAATAATCTTGAAAAAGTACTGGTGATAGTCCGGATTTCTCCCATTCGATTAGCTCCATAGTAGGCGGAGACTACAGGAAATATGAGGCCCATTATTGGAGTGAGTAAGAGAAATGGAATTCCCATAAGACTCAGATAGTTGGAATAAATTCCAACTTCTTCGGTACCCTTCATGACGAGTAAGAGTTGAATATCAACTTGTGACAATAATAGTCAGACATTACTTGCTAGAAGTGCCCAAAGACTATACTGAAATAATTCGGTAAAATCAGCTTTGGAAAATTCAAAGGTACTATTTTTGAATAATTCACGAAGATGAAGCTTCCAGACAAAATATAAACCAAAAATAGATGCGACTGCTACTCCATAATTCCAAATTCCTGCATATTGTTCAATGGATCCATTACCAGCATGATAGATTTGAAATGCAAATCCAAGTGAAGTCGCCATGCGTAACATTTCTACGCCTTTACAGTACTTGGTGTTTTGATAGATAATAAATACATTGGAAATCCAATGAAGTATGTTGGAAAGTATTAAATATAGGCAGAAATATTTAATAACGGTAACTGCTGCGATATCTCCAAAGTATGACGTTCCTAGCCAGTGTGATCCAGTCCAGAGTATTAAACTCGATACCAGACTTGTCAAAAGCATGCCCCCACCGGCATAAATAAGAAAAGTGCGAGCCTTTTTGTATTTTTCTTGTGAGAGAAATTTGGGAATGAAGTGATTGAGACTTTCCACCATTCCGAGGTCATTAAAACTTCCTACTAATAGCATAAAACTGAGTACTCCATAGAGCATCCCCACATCAGAAACACTTAAGTCATGAGAAATAATAATCTTGATTGCATATCCAATAGGTCCCGTAAGAAACGCAAAAATATAGAGCCAAGAACCTCTTTTGACGAATTTTTGTGTGAGATTTTCTTGAAGATGTACCATATTATTTTGTATAGTTTCCAGGATTTTCAT
>JAQTZK010000016.1:0-8879 GCA_028687815.1 Candidatus Altimarinota bacterium
ATAAGCGCATCTATATAGAGTCCCGTACCTCCACAGATAATGACAGATTTTCCACGTGATTGAATTTGTGTAATTTTTTCCCGCGCATAGTCACGAAAAAGGGCAGCATTATAGACTTGATCTGGAGAAATCAAATCAAGTCCAAAGTGCGGAATTCCTTCCATTTCCTCAGTTGTAATTTTCCCAGTACCAATATTGAGTCATTGGTAGATTTGCCGTGAATCTACAGAAATAATTTCACCATCCCATTCTTTGGCAAGTTTGAGGGAGAGCTTTGTTTTGCCACTTCCAGTTGGACCATATACCAAGATTATCTTCTCGGTACTACCCATATATCCAAGGAGCGATAGTATTGAGAATCAAAGCCATCAAAAACAAGAGCACCAGTCCTCCAACCAGCTTACTTATTCGCTGTACGGCTGCTGTCTGTTGTTTGGTATCTCAGGCACTTGTAGCATACTGAAATCCAGAGAAAACAATCATAAGTACCCCCAGTAAGGCCGTGATGAACGTAGCGTATTTGATAAGTCCACCAAGCATAGCTTGAACGGTAGCAAATCCACCCTTGACAGTACATCTATATTTTCTTTCTGTTACTCAACTTCCTGATCCTTCTACTTCTACACAATCTGCTCCAGGAATTTTTTCGGTGACGATGACGGTGACTCCATTGCCTGCTCCATTATTAGGATCAGCGCCTGTTTCAGCTGCAGTGGCTACTGTGGTTGGAATATCTACAGATGATGAGGCAATGGATGCATCATCATATCCTATTCCGCCACCTGTAGATGGAATAGCTGCATATTCAGTTGTAGGTACTGTGGCACCTGCCGAATCACTTGCAGTAATAATACTACCATTTTCAGCATTATACATCGCGGTTTGACGTGAGTTCATCATAAGAGAAGCATCGTCATCGCGAACTTCAAATAATTGGATAGTGTTATCCTTTTTTTCTGCAAAATACGTTACATCGCCACTCTTGTAGATTTTTCCAGGTTGAACGGTATTGGAAGTAGGATCAATAGCAGCAGGAAAAGGGAAGGTTGCTGCATATAAAGAGCCTATCATAGAGAACCCTATCATGCCCAGTAGAGCCAGTGAAAAGTATCGTCGATTCATAGGAGAAGATTAGAGATTTCGACTTACAATAATAGTATTAATTTGGAATTCCTTTATAACAATTATTATCTCCGGAAACGAGACAAGTGCGGTTTTCCGTTGGTACATAGAGATGTGGTGATGTATTGTCTTCTTTAACACAGTACCAAAAATCACGAGGAGCACCAATTTGTTTTGCTCGTTTTACCTCGGTAATTATATCTTTATTTTGATTATTTGCGTTGAGTTTTGGATTTTCTAGCCGTGCAAGATCCCAACAATTTACTGCTCCAAAATAATTGTTTCTTTTTATGGTTTGCAAATTAACCCATTCAATACAATCCTGAAACATGCAGGCATGATTCCAATAGGGGATATATACATGAGGACTTGATTTGGTATTTTTATCGACACAGAATTCTATTTTTGGGTCAATATTATTCACGAGAGTTCTTTGAGTATGTTCATTGGTAGCTCCTAGATTTTTGTATTCAGATTCTGGGAGTACTCGACAAGATGAAACGGCTATATTTGGATAAATACCTGGTCGATCAACGGTAGTAGATTCATTATTGCCCGAAGTGGTTGTACTTCCATTGTTTCCATCAGTATTTCTTGGAATGAAGTCCTTAATCATTATGACTTGATTTCATTTGGTCATATATCCATTTCCTGCACATACGAATTCTCATTTTGTTGTATCAGATTTGTAAGTGTAATACCACAAATTCTCTCGTTTACACTTGGCAATATTTCTTGGAGTATAGTCCATAATAGCTTTGTACTGAGTGTTAGAGTCAGAACATTTGGTGGTATTGACTGGAGGATTTCCAAATATATTTCCGAGCTTTTGTACACATGTCTCTGCATTTGCTATATTAAAATCACCAGTCTCTCAAATAAATGAGTTATCAACCCAGTAGTTATCTCCAAATTTTCCATATTCAGTTTTTGAATACGAAGGCGATGAACTTGGACCACTTTGTGTAATTCCACAATATCCCTTTCCAGCTCCGCCACCATTACATATTTTGTCGGATGCCTGCACGGAAGTGAATCCACACATTTCTTGTAATTGACGAGAGAGAGAATGTACACAGTCCCAAGATTTGTTGTAGGAATCATTGAATTCACTCGTAATACATTTGAGCGCTCCCGCTGATACTGCAGAATCATTGCTACACATATCAGGAGTAGCAAGCTTCAGAATATTCTCTACGGTTGTTGGAGGTGTGGTACAAGTACCTACTGCTTGTTCACAAAAATTATCATTGGTCCAGCTCTGATCGTATGAAGCAGAGGAATCCGTAGCAAAAGAGAAATAATTTATGGAAGATCGCATTCTGAAATAATTACAGAGCTTCTTATCCATTTTGGCAATAGCTGCTGCATTAATCTTGTATCGAATTCTTGGGGTAGTATCACTTATTACTGGACATGATCCTCCAAATCCAGAATTTGGAGGTGGTGGTGTACAGGTAGGAGGAGCTACGGTACCATCTACGTAGTAGAGCAGTTTGGTACCTGCATTTCCAATAACGGCATTGGTAATATTGTCACACGTAAGATCCGCCGCAGTGGCATACATGTTGGTGCTTGGTTTCGATTTGTCTACGTTACGGATAGTTCCTTTGTAGGTCATTCCACCTTGTCCATTGAGACAGAGAAACTCTCCTTGTCGTCCATGGTCAGTAATTCCGTTCGCATACGGCATATAGTAGACGTTGTTTGGATTTCGACCACAAGTTTCGTAAAACAAAAGGTAGTCATGGGCGGTGAGATATAGACTCGCCTTGGAAATGTTACAAAGCGAATTGGTAGGATCTGTTTGTAAGCTCTGAGCACAAGAAATCATAGCTGTAGTATTGAATTCTCCTGGATAATTTTGAGCAAGAACGGCCGTAGCTGCTGGAAGACCAGTGCTCGGCATAGTGATAATTGATTGAGTGCTTCCTGTACCACCCTGAAGCCGAGTTAGGAGTCCTTGAGCCGTTTGGGTAATATCATTTGCGTTATTAAGCCATGCTTGCAATCGCGCTATTTGCTGATCTAACGGTAAGTCTTTGATAATAGCATATAATTCCACTGCTGTAGTTGGAGATGCATGAGCTATTTGTTGATCACTGCTCAGATGAAAATAGGAAGCCGTAAATCCACCAGCAAAAGCAGCAAATATACTGATACTCAAAACAGCAAAAATGCTGAGTGTTTTTTTGGAGAGAGACATATAAATGGGTTAATTCTTAAATATTACATCATTTAACTTTGAGAAATCAAAATTTTTTTTAGTTTTTTTAAGTGATATTTTGATCCGGTGCTGGTCCATATTCCGAAAAAGGAGGCACTACCCCTCCACCACCAAGACTTGGATCTTCATCATAACTATTCATTACGTCCTGAGTAAATCGTCCCATCGCATAGAGATTTTCTTCCAAACTCATGTTCCGCCAGTCAATAATACAATCACTTGGCTCGACAGAAGTGCCTTCGATATAGAAAGCAGTCATCACAGAAAATCCATTTTTTTCTGCAATTTCGTTGAGTCGTCGGATATACTCTTCGGCTTGATTGGCAAATTCTTTGCGCGTCAGTTTGGTATTCATGGAGCTGATGATATATTTCTAATCTCTAGTATATTCAGCTTGTCTGGGTTATAAAGTTGAATTCGTATTTACCCCTGCTTTTTTGATAAAATTCAAGAAATCAATTTGACTGACATAGTCATGATCTTTACTAATAATCGATCGACTGAGAGTGACCCAACTCGTGCCGCCCAGATAAATTTGATGTTGCTGTTCATAAGCTTGAACTGTGCTTAAAACTCGTTTTTGCCAAGTGAAGGCGGGTAGGGAAGTTTTGAGAGTCATTAGGGCTTTCCTTAGAGTGGTTTCTTTCTGTCTTTGTATAAATTTACCATCAAGATGTTCTCGCCAAATACTTCGTAAACTATAGGCTTGTTCAGCACCAGAGTTCATTTCAATAGGCAATTGTATACCCAGTGCTTCCACGAATTCTTCCAACTTCATCTCTCGTTTTCCGAGGAGAGAAAGTCCGATATTATGCTTGTCTAATGGAAGTATTTCCTCTGGAAATTTAGCATTATGCACTTCAAGTACTCATCTGATATTTTGCCAAAGATTCCCTTGTTTGTTATAAGTTTTGAGAATGGCTCATGTTATTCCATTACGCAATTCATCAGTAGGGTAGCAGGAAAACGCTTTGATCCAGCGCTTTTTTCGATGTTCCAAAATGAGGTCATTTACGATTTCTGATGGCAAAACATAAGGAATTCAGAGTAATTTTGCTACTTTCTTTTGGACTACCTCCGCATGAATCCGGACTCCACTAAAAATCCTATTTTCTTTGCAGAGGAGCTGAATTTTTTCATAGGCTTCTTTTGAATATTGGGCCATATCGTTTTGATATACCTGAGTTATTTACCCATTACACTGATCCCATGCTTCGGTAAAAGCAGCTTCCGTGCTCTTCTCGAGAGGCATAGTGAGAAGATTTGCGTGTTCGCGTCGAATATCAGCAGTCACTCCAAATACATCATCGAGAGTTTCGGTATGTACGAGTCGGGTGCGGTAGAGTTTTACCCCAGGGAAACCGCGAAGGTATTGTACCAAATGTTTTCGGATTTCGAGGGCTCACTTTGGACCTTTGGTATCAATGAGAAGTCTAGCATGGAGTTCCATGGTGACGAGAATTTCTTCAAGCGTTGGGCAATAGCTTCCCGGCAAAAAACACCAAGGATTTCCAAATGAAGCTCGACCGATCATAAATCCATCGAGATTTTTCATGCTCCCGCCGAGACCAAGAAGAGGTGTATCATCAGGATAGATGATCTGGTTACGATTTGATGGGTGGATGATCTTTTTTGCACCATCGTCATAGTCCATCACATCACCATTGGCGATAACCGGAATATTCAGGTGTTGCTTGAGATTGTAAATACCCGTGAAGTCCGCTTTTCCCGTAAAGGCTTGTTTGTAGGTACGACCGTGTACCGTGATGAGATTGGCCCCAGCGTTTTCGAGACCTTTGCAAAATTCAACCAAAAGATCATGATTTTCCCATCCGAGTCGAGTTTTGACCGAAATAGGAATTTTGACCGCCTTTGCCATTTCTTCCACAATCTTGAAGGCGGTATCACGATTGATCATGAGTGACGATCCGTGCCCACTTTTTACGACTTTCTTGGCAGGACAGCCCATATTGATATCAATACCACTGACTCCATAGGACTCAATAAGTATTGCGGCTTGTCGGAATTTCTCAGGATCCTTCCCAAAAATTTGGATAATGAGCGGTTTTTCAATATCAGCATGGGGGAGTACTCGTTTGGCTAAATCTTTTGAGTGTACGAGCCCGTCGGCACTATAAAACTCCGAAAAAGGGATCATATTCGGGGCAATCGTCTTGTTAACTTGGCGGAAAGCGCTATCGCAATATCCATCCATTGGCGCCAGGGCTACAATAGGGCCTTGGGCTGCAAGTTCATTCCAAAAGTTCTTATTCATTCGTCAAGGTGGGTTTTTTGTTACTGTGAGAATCGTATGATACGATAGCTAAGACGTACAAATATTCAAACCAATATGAATACCTTTTCTGGTAAAATGGAACTCTCCGAGATCCGAAAAATCAAAGAAACCGCAAAAATAGGGCTCAAAGAAGAGTTTTCTTTCCCAAAAAGTGTGCCAATTCTTGCTTTGGTACACATTGCCGACGAAGCCACTCGCCATTTTATTTTGGAAGGACTTTCGGCTATTGGAGTTGCCAATTTGGCTATTTCGGATTCACTTGATGTAACGGGTCGTCGATATGCCGGGGTAAAACCAGTCATTACCGAAGGGGAAATGTATGCGTTCGATGTTCTTATATATGATGGAGAATCAGAAGGAATTGATATCGTGAAGTATATGAAGGCGGGTGTAGTGCCAGTTACTTCTGATCGAACGGTATTTTCTTGAGTGTTTAAGGATTTCAATCCGATGAAGTTTGAGGGAAATGGATTTTATTTCACTTCAAACAATCCGTATTGTATTTTTGAGAAGGTGATTAGCTATCTTGAGAATATCAAATTTCCAGAAGATCGAAGAATCCTGTTGAAGCATGTTATTGAAACATTCTAGTCATGTTGCCCGCGTTGTGGCATAGCCCTCCGTGAGCCAAGCTTTGATCTCCAAAAACTTCCGATGAGCGACTCGGAAGTTTTTTTGTGGTTATTGTATTTTTCCATTTGGATCACCCGGTATCTGCATCGGATGAGACTGTTTGTAGTATAAAAATTCTTGACTTCGAATCATGAGGATAGCTGTCGTGCGTACTTGGATAATATGGTCTACTATCTCATCTATCATAACTTTTTTGATACGATGTTGTTCGAGGAGTTTTGCCACTTCATGTGGTTCAATACCTGTACAAATCGCCATAGATCGACTGGTGAGTCCGATGCCTCGTGCTACTTCAAAAAAATCATTTTGAGGTAGTTTATTTTCATTTCCTTGAAATTGGAGTAACCAATCTACCTTTAATCCAGTAAGATAGATAACTATATTTAAAAATTCAGAACTTCCTGAATTTTTCCAAAAATCCAATGCTCGATTGGTCGAAAAAATACGAGGCTCTTCGGCTAAGCTTTCTAAGAGTCGAGTAATATTATGTTCACTCATGTTTTTCGGGGGTACCTTGTAGAATTTGATTGATTTTATCTAAAGAAAGTTCCTGGAGATCATCGCTGGTGTGATGTCGAACAAAACTGGTATGAAAGATGTAGTAGGTTCCAAGTAGAAGTCCAACACTGTGACTCATTTCACTATTTTTTGGTATGAGTAACTCGGGGGAGTGGTTGATAAATGTTTCGGCGATTTTCTCCATTTGACTCACGCGCACGGTTTCTATGTCGGTATTAGCATGGAGTTCCACTGTGGCAAAATGTACCCAATTCTCTAGAAATATTTCAAATGCTTTTGAATATTGATTGAGGAGGGTTGAACTATAGTCTATAGTTCTTGTTCTTCCAAAAACATCTCCAATCCTCGTCCATAGTCCAAGTTTAGTTTGGCGAAGACTTTTCATATGCAGAAGCGCATTGAGATTTTTACGGTAATCAGAGTTGGAATACGAAGTGATTGTTTCTTGACTCATAGGATACACTCGGAGTTATAACACTATATATAACATTTTTAATAGATAAGTCAAACTTACGAATTCCATTGCCTTTTTGTTGGACGTTAGATATATTACATTTATATCATGAAATTCCTTGACCGCTCCCAAATCCCGGAAGACTATTTTCCTTACCGCTCGCATTCCCGAGCATTTTTTCATTGGTCTATGAAAAATGCTTTCAAGTATAATGTCTCGCTCATTGAAGAAGATGGTTGGTTCGGGCATGTGCACCATTTTTTTGGTGGAGCTTTCTCGATGGCATATTTGGAAAAATGTGATATAGAACCTACGTACGAACTCTTCAAAAAGTATGGTATGAAGCGGGGATTTGCCTTTTGGTCTGGTTGGAGAAAAACAGAACCCAAATCTGATGGATGGTGGAAGTATAAGTATTTTTTTTCTCGACAGTACCATCATTCAACTAGGTCTGCCTTCTCGGTATTGGACACTCCGGAATATTGGAAAAAATGGACCTCTGGACCACGAGGCCATCGTCATAAAATTCTAAGACAAGTTGCGGAAGGTATCATAGAAATCAATATGAATGCGAGTCTGGAAGATTTTATTACCGCTCATCGTGCTACGAGAAATTCTACCAAAATAGGTCCTTTGTTTATTACTCGACAGAAATTTCTCTGCCAACATCATCCTGATTCAGTGAGGATTTTCCTCGCTTCAGTAGAGGGGAAACCTCTGGCGGGTGCTGCATTTTTGGATGATGGAGTGACAAGTACGTATCTTATTGCTTTTCAGCACCCATTAGGGAAACGGTACCATTTGGGACTCGCGATTATTGATCGGTGGTTTGCAGATTCTCTAGGACAAGGTTTCAAATATCTTGATTTTGATCATATGCGAGATGCATTGGATCCTTCCTCATATTCTGGGTACACCGATTTTAAATCTGGTGTTGCTGACTATGAGCTCAAGTTTCCTACGGTTTTTGTGAAATGGTTTGGAAAAGAAAAATAGGACTGTTTTCTCATTTCTAGCACCCAAACATAAAATGTGCCAAATTAATTTGACACGAACAAATGTTATCGATATGATAGTCGGGTATTTTTTAACTCAAACCTATGTCCAAAATTATTGGAATCGACCTTGGAACCACAAATTCGTGTGTTGCCTTCATGGAAGGCGGTCAAGCAAAAGTAATCCCAAACGCAGAAGGAGGACGAACTACTCCATCGATAGTTGCGAACAAATCCGGAGAAACTCTCGTGGGTACGACCGCAAAACGACAGGCCGTTATGAATCCAGCCCAGACGATTTATTCAGCAAAACGATTTATCGGTCGTAAGTTTTCTGAAGTTACCGAAGAACTCAAAACAGTCCCATTTAAGGTAGTGGAGGGTTCTCACGGAGAATGTCTCATTGAATTCAATGGAAAAAATGTCCGACCTGAAGAAATCGGAGCCAAAGTGCTCGCAAAACTCAAAGAAGATGCGGAGAAATACCTTGGTACCACGATTACTGAAGCGGTAATTACCGTTCCAGCCTACTTCAACGACGATCAACGACAAGCAACCATCAATGCAGGTAAAATCGCAGGACTTGATGTAAAACGAATTGTTAACGAACCAACTGCTGCGGCACTTTCGTAC
>JAQTZK010000016.1:8889-15247 GCA_028687815.1 Candidatus Altimarinota bacterium
GTGAAAACAAGAAGAAAGATCAAAAAATTGCCGTATACGACTTTGGAGGAGGTACTTTTGATATCTCTATTCTCGAAATCGGATCAGAAGGAACTTTTGAAGTACTTGCGACCAACGGAGACACGCATCTCGGAGGAGACGACTTCGACCAGACGATTTTTGAATGGATTGTATCAGAATTTAAGAAAGACCAAGGAGTGGATCTCACCAAAGATCCAATGGCGGTTCAACGAATTCGAGATGAAGCCGAAAAAGCGAAAAAAGAGCTTTCTACGGTTTCTGAAACGGATATCAATCTTCCGTATATTACGGTTGACTCAAGTGGTCCAAAGAATCTCTTCATGAAGTTGACTCGTGCCAAGTTTGAGGAGCTTATCCATGACCTCGTAGAACGATCGGTTGGACCTTGTAAAAAGGTACTCAAAGACTCTGGGCTTCAACCTAGCCAAATTGACGAAGTAGTTCTCGTTGGAGGTTCTACCCGAGTTCCACTCGTAATGAAAAAAGTAGAAGAACTCTTTGGTAAAAAACCAAATGCTTCCGTAAATCCAGATGAAGCAGTAGCGATTGGAGCCGCGATTCAAGCCGGAATCATTCAGGGAGATGTAACCGACGTACTCTTGCTTGACGTAACTCCACTTTCTCTTGGTATCGAAACACTCGGAGGAGTAATGACCCGAATGATCGAGCGAAATACGACGATTCCAAGCTCAAAATCTCAAACCTACTCTACTGCTGCTGACAATCAAGATAGTGTAGAAATCCATGTACTTCAAGGAGAACGAGAAATGGCTGGAGACAACAAATCTCTTGGACGATTCGTTCTCTCAGGAATTGCTGGAGCTCCACGAGGAGTGCCACAGATCGAAGTAACGTTTGATATCGATGCTTCAGGAGTTCTTCATGTTACTGCCAAGGATAAGGGAACTGGAAAAGAACAAAAAGTTACTATCCAAGGATCTACTGGAATGGATGACCAAGAAGTAGATCGACTCGTCAAAGAAGCGGAAGCGAATCGAGAAGCTGACAAAAACCGAAAAGAGGGGATTGAAGCTCGAAATATGGCAGATGCTTCGGTATACCAGGCTGAGAAAACTCTTAAAGACAATGATGGAAAATATGATGCCAAGCTTGGAGAAGAAGCGAAGATAAAAATCGAAGATCTTCGCAAAGTACTTGCCGATGAGAAATCTGACAAAGAAGCTATTACCAAAGCGAATGGTGATCTACAAGAAATTATGATGAAAATCGGACAAGAAATTTATTCTAAGGGAGGAGCAGAAGCAACTGATGATGGAGTAAATGTGAAGGATAATAATAAAAAAGAAGATGAGGGGACGGTGGATGCGGAAGTGGAAGAGAAATAGTTAAAACACTCTGAAAAACGCGAACTCCTGGTCGAATTCTCCGTGCCTCATTCAATGTACTTTCGTACATCTCACTGCGGTACTTGAATTCGACTTCGGATTTCATCGTTTTTGAGGAGGTTTTGGGCAGGGGTCTGGAAGATGTTAAAAAAATCCTTGGTTTGGGAAAGCTGGGGATTTTTTTGAGGGCTGAATAATGTATAAATTTTTTTAAAAATCTGTGATATAGTCACGGATGGATAATGTAGTCATCACTCAACCCCAACTACAACACAAAATCCACATGCACCCCAACCTTCTTTTTAATTCTTCATCCAATAACATCAAAATCGATAGACTTATTCACGGGACTTGGAATATGGTAACAATACCCTTGAACGACAAATCCAAGAAGATTAGCGATTCGTAGAAGGTGAGCATCGCCTCGATCTCGTATCTGCTCGATAGTATATTTGATGCGGTGGTGCTTACAGTAAGAAATCAGATTTACGAGTCGATGTACTGGAGAAGTAACATCATCCTTACATTCAAGATGAATGTTTTTGAGGGTGATTTTACTATCTGGCCAGTTTGCGGTAATATCGTGAATCTGCTTGAGGGTCTCTTTGTTGGTATAGTCAAACTTTACCTCATCTCCACTTCCAAAGATGGGCATAGTGAGAGCTTCAGGAACGGTCTCTTCTTCCATGCTCATAAAATTACTTTCCACATACTCATTTTGCTTCTGGTTTTCGACCGTAAAATACTTGAAATCTTTCGCTCCGGGTTTTTCAAAATCTACCTTAAATTCGACAGGAATATGAATAGCTCGAAGGATATTAAACTTGTCATAGTCTTCATCAGTACCTCGGAAGTCATCGAGGGCAAAATGGAACCCATGGATCTTGAGGGCTTTTAGGTTTTTGATGACGTGCCCATCTTCTGGATCGAGTGCGCTACTTTCGAGAATTTCCAAGGTAATAGTATCCCCATTTGGGAGCCCGGCTTTCTTGTTTCTGCTGATGAGCAAATCATAAAAATCCACATCAGTAAGTTCTTCACACTTGATATTCAATGAAAATGGATGACCGAGAGTAATCGATTCTTCGATGGCTTTTTCGAGAATTCGTCGAGATACTACCTTATACTGCTCAAACAGATCAACGAACGCAAAAACTTCTGGGAGTGGTAAGAGTTCATCCGCATTAGGATTTGGATTTTGGAAGCGGACCAGAATTTCTGAACCATTCAATTGTTCATTTTTATACTTTTTTTGATGAAAAATGATTGGATTAATATCCTTAATATTTTTCACATTAAAAATCTCATGGTAGAGCGCGTACTTACTCATATCAATAAATCCACTTACATCTTTATTTTGGAGTTTTTGAGATGCCTTTTCCTCGGGAGAAAGAAATTGAGCGAGTACTTTTTGATCCGAAATTCGAACAATATATTCTCGCAAGTGACGACTTACTACCCCCGAGAAGAGTTTTTGAATTTCTTCAGAAGATCGTTTTCCGGGAATAAAATCCCGTTCAATAAGTCCGACATTTTCTAGTGGATATTCTATTTGTGCCGTATATCCAAATCCGATAGCAATTTCATCGGATATATAGAAGTCTCCCAGTCGTGGCTTATGTTGGTTAGCTCGTGCAATACTTACATCAAAAATTCCATCATAGGCAAACATGATAATCTTGGAGATTGACTCCAAGAGGTTGCCAATATTTTGATGTTTTGATTTGGCGAATTCGAGCTCAAGATCTCATTTTTTTACATTTGTTTGTTGAGTTCGCTCTTCGAGTTCCATCTCGATAATCATCTGGTCAATTCCATCAGAAATTTTTCGAGCAATAACATTTTCATAATTCTGATAATGATAACTTTTGAGAATTACAGAAAGACCAACTCTTGCTTCCCAATATTTTCGAGGTGGATAAGCTACGGGGGATCGCTCTATGACAGTGTCGGTTTCTTGAGCTTGATTTTTATCAAATTCTTCGAGATATTTTTTCAGAAAAATATGAGAATTTTCAATACACTGCATTCGTTGCTTGTCGTTCCACTCAGAAAAGAACAATTTATATCCTTTGATAAAAAAGAGTTCCGCCTCCGTCATGCTCTTTCCAAGTTCTGGAAATCGAGCATATAGATTTGCCATACGAATATGAATACTTCCCGATAGATTGACGTGCATCGGGTGATGAGGAAGTCCAGTTAAATAGCTTTCAAGTCGACTAATAAAAATCTTAAACTTTTGAATTTCTTTTGCATCTTGTGCGGTAAATTCAAATTCTGAAACACAGAGTCGCCGAATAATTTCATCGATAATCGCGAGTACGTATCCCTGACAATTATCCATGGGATGATACGTAATTGGTTCTGCTTGACTTCCGAGAATATTTCTTAGCAAAGTGCCGAGTTTTTCGAGATTTAAAGCATCATCTGGAAGCACCTTGAAGGTATGGGTAAAGGTATCGAGCTCGGCTTGATGTGCCGCAATATTTACCATAAAATCAGTAGATTTATGTGGATGATAGGTGGAAATATCATCAATAAACTTTTTAACACTCAATGGTCCTACTGATTTTTTGATAGCCTTTTCCAATTCTTTTCTACTAACCTCATTAGTTCTCAAATCCAACATATTCTGATACAGTCGCTTGTAATAAAAATCGTAAAAATACTCAATCATTACATTGAGGGCTGCTTCTTGTTTTTCGACTCAAATATCCAAATTAGTAATCGCTTTTCCTCGATTAAGTCGAAAATTATAAGTAGTTTTATAGACATTTCTCAAATCTTCGGTGCTCCCTATAGCAATAAGATGGGTATCAATTTCGGTAATAGCTCGAAGACATTCGAGCGCATTTCTTGGTGTCCATCCATAAAATTGAACGAGATAGATATCTATAAAACTAGCTCGAAAAAATATCATTTCACGACCAAGAATGTCCTCTTCACCATAGGAAGCAAGTGTATCATGATCAAGATCATTTTTTCGATCATATTCACACTCAGCTTGTAGTGGTCGATAAGTATCTTGTATGTAAGTTATAAGATTGAGAGCTGCTTGATAGATACTCTTGAGTTCATCATGAGAAGAAGTATTGGGAAGTTGAATCTCCATACTATTGATGATGAGATTAAGCATCATCTTGATAATGGTAGTAACCAACTCTTTCTCGTCAGGATTTTTAGTGCTCCAGCCTTGAAGAATACTTTTAATGTATCCTACAAAATTATACTCTCCATCAGTCTTGGCGAATAAAGTACCATTTGGACTTCCAAGGAGCCAGGCATTGAAGGCAATTCGACCTCGACTATCGGTACTATTATTACGAGCCCGAGAAAGGAATGTTTGCTGAGAAAGCCAATGAATTATTTTACGATCATGTAAGGTATTGAGCTTTACAATTTCTCGTAAAGGAATGATCGAATTATTAAGAATTGATTTTGATTTTAAGTACGCAATAGCTTCTGTAAAAACAACACTCGAAGGATCGGTATTCTCGATAATTTCTAAAATATTGGAAGCATTGATAGTGATATCATGGGCTTCATTCGAAGGTTTCGGCGTATGAAATTGCATAGCTGCGTTTTTCGGAAGGAAAGGAATTTAAGAGTATACTATCGGGATTCAGAGTTATTCAAAATAAAGTTTTACGATAGATTTGACAATATATCAATATTAGCCTGCAAATTATTTTTTGGAACTCTAGGAACGATTGTTCTTGCATCACTGAATTTTCTTATATACTTGATTTATTCATTCATATCCTCAAATATGTCCATTTCTGTACATGATTCCCCGGGTCTAGTCTTTTGAAAAATAGCACTATCACCGGTCATAGTTTTGGAGCATATGACCCAAATTGTTCGTCATACAGTCGGAAATTTTTTACCAGCTCCTAAAGATCAGTTTGATCACGGAAATAACGCGAGTACGGTGATGCTTATTCCTGGATTTACTCAAGGGAGTGGATCTATGTCTCAAATCGGAAAAGCATTGAGCGAAAAACACAATGTGGTATATGTTGGGAATTTATCATGGTATACGGCCAATGTGAAAGCCCTCACGGCTCAAATTCTCGAAAAATACCGTGCGGTACAAAAAAACGAAAAAAATCACGATATTTCATTGGTAGGTCACAGTTTTGGTGGAGTACTAGGAGTTGTTTTACTCAGTGATACGCCAGATGTTCGCATGAATCAATTGATTACTGTTGGAACACCACATGATAAAGTACCACTCGCAACTCTTGTTCCTGGTATTCCAGCCATCCAAGAATTAGAAGAAGATATTTATCGTTCTAGACCAAAAATACAGAAACGACAACTCAATCGATTTACGACTATTGCAGCTGGAAATGATATTATCGTGCCGACTGATTCACAACATGGTAAGTTTGCTCCTATTTCTTCAAAAATTCCAACTCAACACGAAGTTTGGGATGAATATGGACATCTTTGTTTTTTGGATTCAAAAGGAGCAAAACGCATTGTCAAACTGCTTGATTAACTATTTTTATCAATGCAGGTTTCTCTAGATATTTTTGAATCCATAATTCCAGAAAACGAGCTTATTTTTGAAATTGATGTCCGAATAGATCGTGGTTCTCGATATAGTTTTGCCTATACCAAAGTATCAGGAAAGGCAGATATCGAGAAATTCCTTAAAACGGTTCGTCAGAAAAAACCATTTAATAGTGCTGATCACCATAGTTACGCCTTGCGTGTCAGATCGCCCGAGGGGATTTTGGTAGAAGGAAAAGGGGATGATGGTGAGTCTGGAGCGGGTCTTTGTATTTTGCGAGAAATGCGGCGTGGAGAAATCGAACAATGTTGTATAGTAGTGGCTCGACATTTTTGAGGAATAAAGTTGCAGAATGATCGCTTCAAACATGTAGTGGATGTGGCAAAAATGGCAATCGAACGAATGAAAAATTTCCCAACTCCACTTTCCCCAAAAAATCCATATACTCAAAAAAATTCCTAGCATTTCTCCA
>JAQTZK010000099.1 GCA_028687815.1 Candidatus Altimarinota bacterium
AAGAAGGATTAAGAGAAAGTTAAGCGACTATTTCTCGTATTTTCGTTTACATTACACCTTAACAATTCTTGCCAAAAAAATCCTTCAAAACGACCAGATGGAAGAATTCGCACCGCATTTGCTATAGATGGGTCATAAGTGGTAGACTCAAATTCCGACAACCCCTTTCGGATTTCTTCAAATTCTGGAAGGTGAATTGTTACAATTTTTGCTTGTGGAAAGGCCGTTATAAGAGCCTGTAACACCCCTTCGTTTTCTTCAGGAGCGAGGGTACAAGTAGAATATACCATTCGCCCCCCACGTTTAAGGCGAAGAAATGCTGTGGCGAGGAGATCTTTTTGTAATTCTGCTTTTTTCTGGATGTTATCGATACTGAAAAATCCAAAGGTTTTCTCATCTTCCAGGGAAATTCGCCCTTCTGCAGAACAAGGCACATCGAGCAAAATAGCATCAAATTCCTCTTCTGAATCATTGAGAAACTTTCGAGCTTCGGTTTTGTGAG
Source organism: Candidatus Altimarinota bacterium (assembly GCA_028687815.1). GTDB lineage: Bacteria > Patescibacteriota > Gracilibacteria > BD1-5 > UBA2023 > CAIVSN01. The sequence continues at coordinate 503 of JAQTZK010000099.1, forward strand.
TCGTGATGGATTTGGCGTTTTGTAGACCAATATTATGAACGAGTTTATCATATCGGATTTGATTCTGCTCCAAAGCAACAATTTCCGCCTCATCATTGGTCATAGCAGCAATTTGCGTCGTTTTGGATCCAGGAGCACTACAAACATCGAGAATTTTCTCTCCACTTTTTGGATCAAGAATAAGTGCGGGAAGTAGACTCGAAAGCGATTGCATGTAGATATTTCCTTCTCGAAACAAAGGAGTACCTTTGAGCGCGTATTCATGAGCTCGATCCAAAATAAAAACCCCAGGAATCTGAACTAATGCCTCTACAGGAATAGCATGATCTGCTAAAGTTTTTAGGACGGATTCTGTATTGGATTTGAGCGTATTCACTCGAAAAGATGCAATTTTTTTGGAAGCAAAGGCTTGCATTACACTCGTATAATCAGTGCCGAGAATCGTTTTGAATCGAGTGTCTAGAAGTTTTGGTAAAGGTTTCATTGAGCAAAAAAAGATAAGTCGTATACTTGGCATATGATGCTCAATAACGCCAAAGTTGCAATGCGAGAATTTATTCGGAATTTCTTATGTGGAAAAATTGACGAGAAGTTCGCATTTTTTGGAAGTTCCTTCCTCTGATTTTGATGACAGACGGTAGATTTTACCGTTCCTGTAATTGATAATTTTGGTGACCTAGGATTTGCACTTTCGCTGGCTATTGAACTTTTGGAGCGAAAAAAAGATCTGAAAATACGTTTTTTTAGTGAAAACTATGAGCTATTTTTGGATATGTTAGATGGACAGATTTCAAAAAATTTGGAGTATTTGGAGCTAAAAGATTGGAGTACGTCGACTCATAGTCCCATTCGATGTAATTTTTTCGGAGAGAAAATACGGGAGGAGGACTTGATAGGGCAAAAATATCCGACCAAGATTCTTAATTTTGACTATCTGCAGTTTCATAAGGATAGAGGCATGGGAAATCCAGGAGTAGGTTCGCTTCATGGGACTTCGTATAATATAGCGGAAACAGAGGTAATTCATATTGTACCATCACTCCTTCCGGAAGGAGGAGGGGTTGTGATTCCTAAAGAACATCATCCTTTGAGTCGATCCGAATTTTTGAAATATATTGGTGAAACTTCGGATTTGATTGATCGACATTGGTGTAGTATTTTTGTCTATTCAGATACCTTATTATCGATGAAGGAAGTATTTAAAAAGTATCCAGAATGGGTGTTTTTTGTTTGTGGTGTAGATGGAAAAATAGAGATGAAAAATGTCGTTACCCTCCCCTTTCTTCCTCTCGGAATATATGGAGCATTTCTCAAGCACTGCGATGCAAATATCGTGCGAGGAGAAAATAGCTTAGTATCTGCTTTGCTAGCTGGAAAGCCATTTCTCTGGGATATTTATAAAGAGAATAATGGAGCCCATTTGGGGAAGATGGAGGATTTTGGGGAGTATGTAGATGGGGTAATTCCGGGTTTTAGGGACGTGCTCAAAGAGTTTATTGAGGATGGAGGAGTATGAGAAAGTGTGGAGCGGTTGTTTGGGGAAGATAGAGAGCGATTTGAAAGATTGGGAAAGGTGGTGAGAGAGGGAAATTTGGTAAGATTGGTAATGAGGATGATAGAAAATTAGTACACACTAAAAAGATGGTATAATCCGTATTTTTAGTCTTAAAAATACTATAATCTTGTTATAACTACATATCAATCTCCTGTTCCAACTCAATTTGTATTCACTTGATTGGTTCAATTATTATACGATCCTCCTCCTCATCATCCATTGCCTCCTCCAGAGTATCCACCACCTCCCCCACCACCATTACAGGCTCAACCTCCTCCACCTCAAAAACCTCACCAAGCTCAAACACAAGAAGAAGTACTAGCTCAAGCTCAAGCTGTAGCTCAAACTCATCAATTTACAAATCAAAATGGTGCTGATGCATATGAGGAAGAATCTTGACTTGTAACAGAATTAGTAAAAAATCAACCTCAAGAGGATCCCCATCATCAATTACCGGTCGCAGTAGTAGCATTTCAAGATAATCATCCTGCTTGTCATCCATTTCAAGTTACTCAACTTGTTGCAGTTGTTGCTGCAAATCAATTTCATCAGCTATTACCGCCCCCTCCTCCACCTCATGCAATAATTAAAGGAATATTAGCTGAGGTAGATATGAAAGTTCACCCTCATCACCCAGCGGTATACGAATAATTTCCTCAAATTTGTCCTACTAAAATTTTTATAATTTGTCATCGAGTTAAATCAAAATCTCATTTCATTCGTGTTCAATTTCCTCATATGAAACTACCTGCACCCCCTTTAGCCCCATAAGTATCTATAGTATACGTACCTGTACTTGGCACCGTCCATAACTGAATACCATTCGTACTCATATTCAAGTAATTGTTCGTCGTATCTTGTGCCCAGGCAACTCCACCTCCATATGAGCTACGACAATTGGCGAGACTTGGACCTGTTCCGCCAACTTGTCCACAATTTGTAAATGTATGACTCGTAAACGTATAAAGTGGTGTTTCTCCACAACTACCCCCATTCCAACTAAAACCACCCCCACACTTAAACTGACACGTATTCGTAACTGGACTCGCAGAATATCCAGCCGTAACTGCACTAAGACTCGTTCCACTCGGAGCGCTTACAAGGGAATAACTCGCAGTATTACTAAAATACACCGCATTACTTGGAAGACTCGTACATGTTCCACTTACGGTAGTGTCAGTATTCTCGGGTCCTCCACTTACTCCACTAATCCCAAGCTCATTCTTTACCAGATTGACTCAGAGTTCACTGAGGCTTCCTGTATTCATAGTAAGGAGACTTGCAATACTGGTGTTAGACTTTACATCAGGAGCTCCACTACTCGTGTAGGTATTCTTGAGACTCGTCATAAGACTCGTAATCTCAGTACTGGTAGTAAGTACCTTTCCACTTCCTGAGAATACGGGAGTGAGGTTAGGATTAAAGGCACTCGCATTCTTCAGAGTACGTCCATGGAAGAGGAGGGTACCTGAGAGGGAGTTACTGTTTGTGATTTCTATCTTTGGAGTAAGACTTGATCCCGTACTCGTTATGATACTTGGTATAGCGAGGA
>JAQTZK010000017.1 GCA_028687815.1 Candidatus Altimarinota bacterium
TGGATTACACAGAAATCAGCCGCCATCAACGATACTGGAATTATTCCAGAAAATAGGTAGGAGAAGTCCTCAGCGGTAGATTCCACTATTTGGGGTTATGAGAGTATCCGAAGGTACGGTTGGCGCCGTTCTATCAATCGTAAAGGTACTATTAGAAGTGTCAGAAGCCGTATTGCCTACATGGTCAAATGCGGTGATTTTTATCGTATAATCATTTCGACTTTCTATAGAAGTAATATCCCAAGTATAACTTCCAGCGTTGGTAGTATTGGCAATAAGATTCCACACATTAGCTCCAGTTGAGTACTCGAGTCGGATAGAAGCAAGTCCAATTGAGTCAGTAATTGATCCAGCATTCCAAGTAATAGTTCGACTGGTTCCTCCCCAAATTTCCCCACCATTGGGACTTGTGATAGCACTGGCAGAAACATTCGGTGCCGCATTATCTACGGTAATACTTGCGAGGGCGGTTTGTTCATTGAGACCAGAAGTGTTTTGTGCACGAAACTGAACTTGGCGAACTCAGCTGGCTACCGTGCCACTAAATGAGGTATTGAAACCAAAAGTGACAGTACCGGCATTATAATTACAGGTAATTCCCGTTGGAGGTGCGGAACATAATACGTTATTATAAAAACTATTTCCACTGATGGCACTGGCGTCTAACCAGATATGTGCTGCATTGGTGTTGTTGATGTTAGCGGTAATCGCTAGCGTGTTTCCATTTTTGGTATAGGTAGTACTCGATAGGGTCTGATCGGTGATGGTTTGACCCGAAATAGTCGGAAGATTAGTGTCTACGTCAAACGTATCACAAGTAGATGGAGTTCCGATATTTCCCACTCGATCTGTTGCCGTAATCTTCCAGCTATACGTTCCTGGATTGGTAGCAAGGGTAGTCAGCGTTTGGGAGGTGGCAGGAGTCAGTATAGATGTATAGGTTTGTACGAGGCTTCCTGATGCACAAGTCGCTCCGTTGTAGACTTGCAGAGTATAGCTTCCTACTCCAGAACCATTACCACTATCATCAGTTGGTGCCGTCCAAGCGAGGAGTGGAGTAAGTGTACTAAAGTTGACCGCATCGACTACCGTAGGCGCAGCAGGTCCTACATTATCGTAGGTGATATTGGTAATATAGGCTCCGTTTACACTATTTCCTGCAAGGTCTTTACCTATGACTTGGGCACGATAAGTGGTACCCGAAACCAGTGAAAGTGCCGAAAGATCCAGGGTTTTGGATTGATTTCCAGAGGCGAGTTCACCTGGTGCGGTGATATTGGTGGTATGGGTAACTGTATCTGATGTTCCAGAGGTGCGAGTCAGCTCTAGGCGTGTGTTACCTCCACCCAGCATCGTTTCACCAAAGGTATAACTGAAGTTGATGCTTCCGGTATAAAAAGTGCCGTAAGGAGCTGAAGTATTTTTGGTAAAACTCGTAATGGTTGGATTTTGTCCGTCCGTGATAATGAAACTCCCTGAAGAAAAATAATCATTGTATCCTCCGCCGTTCGCTCGAATACTTCCTGTAGCTATAAGGAGGGTACTTCCTGTTGCAGCAATCGACCCAAGCGCGGGAATAGTAAAATTAATCTTATTGGTAGAAACTGATGCTACTGCTGTTGCGGTGACGGTTGAGCCTCGTACAAAACTGAGCAAAGCTCCAGAATGACTGGAGAGGTTGTTATCTAGCGTGGCATTTGTTGTGACTTCCAAGTTGGTATCAGAAGTAAATTTTGCAGAAAGTACGAGGGGATGACTTACTGTATCTGCGGTGAGTACCGTACTTGCAGTACATCACTCAGTACCGAGTTGCCCACTATTTCCGAGTATCGCTATACAAGCCTTGTAACTCGCTCCTGAAACCAGATTGACTCCAAGACTATCTTTGGTGATAGAAGCATCTCCCGTCCAAGTCGATAAATTTTTGTCAGTCAGAAGTTTTACGTGAGTTTGAGATCCTGTATTAAAGGTGGTGCTATTCGGAAGAATATAGATTCGATACGATTGAAAGTCAGTGTATCCTACCGCATTGCTGTTATTCCAACTCAAGGTTATGTCGCGTCCATCCAGTCCATCGTTATCGATATCACTATCAGCAAACGCAGTCGTTTGTCCTGCCATAGTAGGCGTAGGAGCAATTTTGTTGACACTACCACTTAAGGCGACGGTATTGGTGGCTATATCCTGACAAAAGATATGTATAATATTTGCTCCAAAAGCGAGAAGGGAATTACTGATAGTTGTATTTATCGTTCCACTCGCCGTCAGGCTTCAAGAATTTCCAAAAGTCCCATTTCCAAAAGTCCCATTTCCTCCAACTTCAATTTGGTAAATACCACTTTCATTACACTGAATAGAAAAACCAGGATCATTCGATGTGACAGCGGTAGTGGTAAAATTTGTGAATACAAAAGCGGGAACCACCGTATCTTTGGTGAGCGTTACCGAAGTGGATCCGATATTTCCACCGGAGTTTCGAACACACATATATACCGCATTGCTTCCTTCCGCGAGACTTGTTGCGAGAATGGTGACCCCCGTTGCGGTATTGGCAGTATAGCTTCCACTTCCCGTCCAATCCGTAATAGTAGTACCTCCTACACAAGATCCATTACTCCCAATGGCTACTTTGATTTCTCCACCTTGTGATCCTGAAAAACTCAAAACTGAGGAAGGTTTACTTGGTCATCCAATAACCGTATCAGATACCGAAAGTGTGCTGACATTTGGTGCTGCAGCGGCAATAACGGTCAGTACGAGATCTGTTTTTTTATCTTCATTACCAAAATAAACATCATTTGGATCCATGACATTACTATTTTCGTCACGTGCATAAAATGCGGTGTATGGGAAAATCTTATCTCCGAGACCAGCGAGCGTACTAATACCTGTTTTTTTGAAAATTGCGGTTTTTCCGTCAACATCACAGCTGACATAATTCAGATTTTCACTCGTAGACAATCAAATTGCTGATAGATCGGCACTTATGAGTCCACCATCGATATTGGCACATCCATTGTAATCTTTTACTTTGAGTACCAAACTAATGGACTCTGCTTGATCCCCCTGTATTTGGTTGGTGGTCGTAGATCCGTCGGCTTTTTCAAAATAGGAGTCAGTGATATGTGGATTTACATTGGCATAAATTATATCAGTTTTAGTGTCACCAGTTACGGTTGATCCATCAGAAACTTTTTGAGCGACATAGTGAACAGTAATCGTATTTTTATAGGTGGAGATATCGCTATTTATCAAAAATCCTGCGTGATTTGATGCGGTGGAACGAATCATATCAAAAGATTGCCCAGCTCCTACTTGTGGTGTGGCAGCGCTCGTGATTTCGGCATAAAATCCAGTAGAGGGATTGTATGCCGAACTTGGAATTGGATTAGTTACATTTACGTTGTTAATACGCGATTTTTGATCTACTCCTTGATACGCAAATCCAGCGTTATTTCCGAAGTCTATATTGATAAATACCGACTGAATTGGTTCTGCAAGATTATTGGAAGTATTGGCTCCAATAGAAAAAGTAGTGCCCGGATTTGCGGCATAGGGGCCCATAACTCAGCGAATAGCTAATGGGGTAATAGTAAAATCTCCAGCACCAAAAACCAAAAAAGTGCAATGCTGTAGTATAAGAATAGTAGCAGCGAGAGCACTCGTGATTTTTTTGAGGGTCTTGAACATGCGACAAGATTAGGGGATAGTCGTCTTTTGTTCGAAGTTTTCTATCACTATTTTATAGGGTTTCTTGCTCAAAATACAAGTTTATTTTACATATAACGTCGTATTTTTTCTTGGTTGTAAAGGAGGATTAGCTCTATTTATTTAAAATGTAATTCGCTTTCAGATAGTATATTTCTATAATTAGAAGTTATCCTAACTTTTTGATATGAATATTTATGACTTTACCGTAACGACGAGTTCGGGTGAAAAATTACCACTTTCTCAATTTCGTGGACAAGTAATTTTGGTGGTAAACGTAGCTACTAAATGTGGACTTTCTCCACAATACCGTGAGTTACAAGAGTTGTATACTATCTATCAAAAAGACGGACTCGTTATTCTCGGTTTTCCTTGCAATCAATTTGCTGAACAAGAACCAGGTAGCAATACTGAGATTCAAGAAAGTTGCCAACGGAATTTTGGTGTCACCTTCCCGATTATGGCAAAAATTGATGTCAATGGTCCAACGGCAGATCCTCTATATCAGTACCTTAAATGACAAAAATGAGGTCTTTTTGGCCAAGCTATCAAGTGGAATTTTACCAAATTTCTGGTTGATTCATCGGGAAATATCGTCCATCGATACGCTCCAACTACGACTCCCAAAAAAATAGAGTCAGCAATAAAAAAACTTTTAAATATCGAATAGTTTATTTTTTTTGTCACCTTTTTTTGAAATCCACGTTTTAGATTTTAGAAGCTTCTATCTATTTTCTAACTCCACGACATCATGTCGAGAAATCTGCAGCGACTTCGACAATGAGAAATGAGCGCGTTTGGTGATCTCTATGATACCCATGTCTCAAAAATATACCGTTTTTTGTATCACAAAACTTTTGATGTTACGATAAGCGAAGATCTCACTCAAGAAACCTTTTTCAAGGCGCTCCGAAAAATTGATTCATTTCATGGAGAAACCGAAGAAGAATTCAGTTCTTGGTTGTATACGATTGCTTACCATGTTGCCATCGACCATTTTCGCCATAATTCTGACGAAAATTCACTCGATGAATCTTCCGAAATTGCGGCAGAATCTTATGATCTAGGACAACATATTGATCAAAAAGTGAAACTTACCTCCGTAATGGATTACTTAAATACGCTGAAAGCTGACCAAAAAGAACTGGTTATTATGCGTATCTGGGATGATCTTTCTTATGCAGAAATTTCGGCAATTACGGGTAAATCGGTAGATGCTTGTAAAAAAGCCATTTCACGTTTACTTATACAAATACAGTCGAATGTTGTCAGCATAGCTCTCATGATTCAAATTTTCATTTTTTTTACCAAATAGTTTATGCAAACCCAAATTTCCAAACTTCTCGCTGAGCTCTATCAGCTGGATCCGGTACTCGCTCAAAAAGAAGCAGAGCTGGTTAAAATTCTTACAGAAATGCTCAAGAACAAGCCTAACGCTCAGTTGGATGATAGCTTTCGAAAGGAACTCAAATCCAAACTTTCTGCAGAAATATCTGCTACTCAAAGAACCACATCTTCCATTTCGTGGAAACATATTTTTGCTGGATTTTTGACATGAGGTGTGGCCATTGGAATGGCGTCATTTCTCTTACTTCCATCAGTAGTCGCTCCGAGCGTAGATATAAATCATACGAGTGATTCTGAGAAATTAGCGATAAATACTTCGTCCACTAAGAATGTGAGTGATATGGTTAATTTTGGCTTTACATCAGAAAAAAAAGCATCTTCGGCTTTTGGAGCACTCGGATCTATAGTATCATCACAAGAAACACCAAAAAGTGCTTCTATTGAAAAAGTAGCATGAGCTGCTGCCACTTCAGGTACAATGCCTTTACCCGTCTCTTCAAATACTGCAACTTCAGAACCAGCTTCCCTCAAAATGTGAGCGGGAATAGCAACTGATCGCATGATGATGCCCATTATGCAAGAACAGAAATCATATATATATTCATATTCTGGAGCCGAGTATACCGTCAAAGATACACAAATGAGCGTTTTACAGAAAAAGAAGGGCTCTATGTCGAGTGATGAAACCGCCAATTTTCTCAAGAATTTTAAAATTTCCAGCCTCGACTTAGCCAAATTTTCTGACCTCCAAGTGTCGAATATTACCATGTCAGAAAATCATGAATATGGACTCAATCTCGCCATTGATTTTGCTGAAGGCACAATCAATCTTTCTAAAAATTGGAATCTCTGGCCTCAGCGAAAATGTGATGCCAATGGATGTCCTATGACTCGTATAGAGGATATTCCTGCCGATGCTGTTGCTATTGCGAGCGCAGAAAAATTTGTAAAGAATTATAAAATCAACACGGATTCTTACGGTGCTCCGTATGTTATTAATGATTGGAGAGTAGAATATAATCGAACTACTGATAAAAGTCTGGTCTATATTCCGGATAGTCTTACTGTAATGTTTCCTTTGGTAATCGATGGTAAAAAAGTATATGAATCCTATGGTCAAGCCAAAGGAATGTCCGTAATCATCGATGTAGCAAGTGGAAGAATTTCTGATGTATATGGTATGGAAAAGTTGAATTTTGAATCATCTGAATATGCGACAGAAACTGATTTTGCTAAGATCCTCGAAGTAGTAAAAAAAGGTGGAAGAAATAGATACACCACGATGCCATTTTATGAAGAGGGAGCGACTGTTACCAAAGTTGATGTTATCTTAGAAGAGCCAGAACTTATATATACTCATATGTATGATTACCAAAATGGTACCGCAAAAGAATACTTAGTTCCAGCACTCATGTTTTCTACCAAACAAGAACCGAAGGTGGGAGAATACTTTCAGAAAAATATTATCGTCCCAATTATCAAGGATTTCTTCGAAGGTACGAATGAACCAATGCTCTACAAGCAGGAAATAGCTCGATAATACTTTCCGCTTATAAATAGATTTTTAATAGTATGATTTCACAGGAAGCTATAGACTTGTCAATTTACTATTGATTTTCGAAAGTTCTCCATACTATTCAGAGATACATGTAATTCCTATTAATGAATACGACTTCAGAATCCTGAAATTCCTCAAATACTCAACTACTCGTGTTTGTTTCTCCGAAATCACGAGACCAAAATCAGACTGATTCGGAGGAATTAACCGACGCTATACAGCATGCGCAAGTTGATGCATTAAATTTCTTTAGAAGTGCTCATGCTGGTATTATTTTGAAGACTGATCCAGATGATATTGTTACGTCTCTAGAACAAATTATTTTGAATCTGAGTGAAACTATTGCGCTTGTTGTTTCCAAAAAGCGAAACGATAAGATAGCATTCTTCTTGACTACCATTCGAGATATTTATGAAACACTTCTTGATGAAACTCGTATTCGTTTACTCAGATATTCTACCAAGAAAGCGGAAGAACTTTTCTACAAAGCACATTCTGAAACGGAGGATCAATTTTGGGGTATCTTAGAAATTCTTCATCAGCAATCTTCCGAAGAAATTATTACCGAAACGCGAGATGCAGTAGATATTTCTCTCTATCAATCTCCTGAAGCAGATATTGCTCGAAATATTCTGCAATATAATAATGTATCTATCTTTGGACAGGGTATTTACAATGTTGATGGGAAGAAAATTGATGAAGAAGTACTCATGCGTGGCATGGATGCTGAGTGAAAAATTATCGGACCCGAGCGTATTATTAAGGGAATGGAAGATATTCGTCAACTCGATACGCTCGACTGGTTGATTATTGAAAATACTTGTATCTATATTTCTGTAGCAGGAAAACATAATGAGACCTACGGAATTAATGTGAATCCTATCACCTTTTCTCGCGCAGATTTTTATGACCGTATCACGAGATTATTTGAAAGATATAAGATAAACGAACGAAATGTTATATTGGAAATTCTGGAATACGAAAGATTTCTTCCAGAAGACTCTGCTCGTGTGGATGAGATGTTTGGAAAACTCAGAAAACTAGGTATTCGTATTGCGGTAGATGATTATCCATCAGGAAGTAATACTCTGGCTCAAGTATCTCGATTTCAGAATATTGATATTATCAAAATCGACGGTATCCATGTAATGGAAATGTTTCGTACTTGTAGTATTTGTGATTCGTTGAGTAATTGCAAAGATCTTGTGAATCAATCAGCTGCACGCAATGATACTATGTGTCTTAAGGATATCTATCATGACTACAAGTTTGAAACCTTGGTATTCTCTATGCGTTTTTTGAGATACAACTACCCACATATTCAGTTTTTTGCTGAGCGTGTAGAAGATGAATCGGTCCTCAATTTTCTCAAGTCATTTGACTTGATCGAGTGATTCCAGGGCTACTACTTTGATAAGCCTAAACTTCTAGCTACTTCAGAACTCCTTCAATCGTCTATGAAGGGAGTTGATATAGATGAAGCTGATTTAGAAAGAAGTTCTTTAAAATTTCAACTTGTTGAGCTAGATGATTATCTAGAAGCAGATGTATCAGAGATTCCCGAAGCTATTCTTATGCCAAGTTTGAATGAATTTGCCGAATATACGGATCAAATTAATCATTATTCATTGAGTGTCATCACTTTGCATTCATTTTTAAGAAGTGGAAAAACTTTTTATGATATCAAAGATGCCCCGCATCAAATAGAAGCCCTCGCTTCCGTTCTTGGTTATCTCGGGGCCAACCGAATCAATTTTTATGAAATACTTGGAGAAATAGTAATTATTTCATCTTTTTGACCAGATGGAACCTATGAGACCAAGAAAATCGCCAAAGATCCTGGAATTTCCCGTGTAAAAAAGAATTACATTAATTTTTATCGATTACTTAATGGGAATTTTGATATTGAGCGAGCTAGTTTTCCTATTTCCCGCGTACCAGTTCCAGGCGAAGGTGATGATATTGTAATTAAAGTCCGACCTAATACCTACTTGGGGATTGATGACTGTGAGAATGCAGTATATCACTCCAAAAGCGCTCAAATAAATATGTTAATTTTGTTTATTATTGCGATTCAGGATTATCGGTAGGCATAGAGGTAGAAGTAACTATATTGCTGAAATACGAGCGAGGAAAATGCAATTTTTACCTGTACTTTGTAGACAAAATCGACATACTCCACTTCAAATACATCACTTCATCTAGCCTCATAAATCCCATTTTATTATGAATAATCTTCTCCCACATTTTTATGAGCTCTTTACCGTACCTGGAGCTCTCGTACTTATAAATATCATACTTATTGATATTGTCATGAGTGGTGACAATGCTATCCTCATCGGTATGGCGACGAGAAAATTAGAGGGAAAAGATCGTAAAAAGGCCATTTTTTTTGGAATCGCTCTTGCTACGATACTTCGAATTATTTTTGCATTTTTTGCGGTGTTTCTCATGGCGCAGGTAGGCATCAAGCTCGCATGATGAATATTGCTTCTCTATGTTGTGTGGAAATTTTATCGTGAACTTCGTTCGGAGTCATCCAAAGAGCACCATATAGATGTTAAAAAGGCTGGATTACTTGGAGCTATTTCCACTATTATTATTGCTGATGTCTCCATGAGTCTCGATAACGTGTTGGCTGTAGCAGGTGCGGCAAATGAAAATATAGTCGCACTGGGGATAGGGCTAGTATTCTCTATTATACTTATGGCCTTTGCTTCCAATCTCATTGCCAAATACCTCGATCGATATCCACAAATTCAATGGGTAGGACTGTTAGTTATTTTGTTTGTGGCCATTGAAATGATTCTCTCTGGATCTACCGAAGTAGAAAAAGAATTACTTCACATAAATATACTCCCATTTCTCCTATTTCTTTTTGGTACTATTTTTGTAGTTTTACATACGAAATTTATTCGACCGATGAATGAAGATAAACTCAGACTCTACTTGCAGAATCATATGTTTTCGTTTTTCTCTATCGGAGTAGTGTTTCTCATTGGTATGCTATTTTTTGGGGTTGAGGTGATTCAATTTATTCAATCACGTGCTGATTTGTTTTATGGACTAATATTTATTCTGTTTTTCTGTGTGCTTGAGTTGATTTCTTTGGCTCGATGAGGTTCAAAGAAATCTGGAATGAATCAGTAGTCGCTTGTTTAAAATTATTTTTCTGTATACTTTTTTTATGTCAAGCGAACTCATACCAATACATTCTCAGCATCTTTTCTCAGCAGAGAAGACCGCTTTTATAGAACGAATACTTCCTCAAGTTCCTCTATTGGATCAGGCACTCGTACGAGCGCAAATTACTGCTATGAATGAAGTAACATTTGCTACCATGCTTAAGGAGTCGGGCAATAAAGTAGATACGATAGTTGCATGACTTAGATTATCTCAACATATGAATCAACTCTCTGAGTCCATTATTCAACTTGAATCCAAAATTGAATCACTTGGCGGAACAGTAGATCAGGCCAGAAAACGAACTGAAGCTTTGAGTAAAATGACTGATCAAATAGCTATAAAAAATATATCCCAACCTTGGTAATCCTGCGTATATGAGCCCAACTGAAATTGCAAAAATATCTGCTGAAGTTACCACTCTCAAGCAAGAGGTAGTTGATACCAAAACAAAACTGGAACGTATCAAATCCGAAGGTTCTATTTGGAGTGAAGCCTGACGTCAAGATATTGTTCGTAAGTGCATGGAGTCTATCGAGCCTAGTATTAATCGATATATTTCCAAATTCAATTCCGTGGCCGATACACTCAAGCGACTCGGTTCATTGGAAGCTATCAATCCCGTAAAGGAAGAGTTTAAAGCGATTCTTGCTACCATTGAAACTGCCCTTGTTAGCATGGAAAATTATGGAAGTGAAAACGACAAAATAAAAGCCAAAAATCTTTGTAGTCAGATTCGTGGCTGTCAGTCAAAGCTGGGATAATACACTCCTGGTTGATTATTTTAATCGAGGTCCTCAAATTGCATATGTAAGAGTCGCGTCAGAGCAATTCCAACTTCTTTATTTTTCAATAAAACTACCCCGAGTTCTATATTGACTCGAGCATATACTTTGGCTTGTATCTCCTTGTCGTCAATCTGGTCAATAATTTTCTTTAACCGATCAAGCTCTGTATTATAACTTGGGTATTGGTCAGTAAAACGCTGAAAGTTATCAATAGTAGTAGGTTTCATAATGGATCAAATATCGGGTTAGTCTTTACTGAAGCAGTGTGTCATACTTGTTGAATTTCGCGAAGTTTTTTTTGAAAATCTTCATTTTTTTTCTGCTGATCGTATTGTTCAGCAGCTAATATATCTTCTTGCTGCTGCTCCATTTTTTTTGCTAATTCCTTGTTTTTTTGTCGATCTCGCTCCAGGCCATCTGAAATAATATTTTCAATTTTTTGGAGCGTTTCCGCAATATTTTTATCACGTTCTTCCTTTCATTTTTGTTCAATTTTGAGCAGCATATCAAGATACTTTGGCCAATTTCACAAAATTTCTATCTTTCGAGCATCACTCAAAGTATGAAAGATAGTCTTGAGATTATACTTAGCCTCATCTCCCAGTGGCGCTGTTGTAAGATAGGTTTGAAGTTGGAAATTTTCCATTATGCCAGATTAAAATCTGGAAGCGATTCTTCTTGTTTCCCATTGAGTATATTGATTTGCTGGGAGAGCACTTTTCGATTTGAGAATTCTTGTTTTCCTTGCAAAATACTGAGTTGTTTTTGAATTTGTGGTAGTACCTGGGCAAAAGTTTCGGGTGAAAGTTGCGCCAGTTGTTCAGTAATTTTTTTTGACTGTTCGGGCATATGAGTATCGAGCTTACTTTGCAGTTTCTGTATTTCACTTGTACGATCAATAATGTTTTTTGATTCGTGATTTTTGAGGTGTTCCTGGAAAGCCATATTCAGAAAAAAAGTTGTACTGAGTATATTCGTTCCTGTGTGAGATGCAAAAAAGGAAAAATTTGATCAAAAATGTCGACTAATCTAGAGTGACTTTGCACAAACGAGCAGTTCTTTCCAGACTTTCTCTCGAATGGTTTCTTGATCGAGAATATCAAAAGTACCAACGAATTTTACCTTACCTTTTCGAGAGAAACCAGAGGTGGCGAGATCGATATTGAGTCGTCCATATCGCTCGTCATCGTGATGATACCAAAAGATGCAGTTTATCTGCATTTCTGCAGCTAACTCTTCGCTACTAATTTTGAGGCGGATATTGTTATTTCCTGGGACAATGGCATCTATTTCAAAACTGTGACCAGTCGCATTTTCGAAAGATGTTTCCAGCATGGTTGAAACCTTTTGTAGCTCATCTTTGAACTTTCCCGTGAACTTCATCTTGGATTGAGTAGGTTTTGTTCCGATTTTGTTGAAAGCTACGGTAAATCTTGGTGAATGCGCGGGCATGGTTTCTCGTAAGTGACGGATAAAAAAGTCTGAGTGCTAGTATTTTTATAGATTATAGCGAAAATTACCCCTTTTTCTAGATTGGTTTCCAAACTATTTTATTTCTACACCAAATGTGTCCAAAAGTGAGATGACTTCCGGATAAGAAAATTTTGCTCATTTCAATCGATTTTTTGTCGGATCAATGGAATAATTTTTTGCGGTAGTAAAATTTGTTTTTTCGAGATTAGTTCCGTCAAATCTTGATTTCCGCAGGTCAGTTTCGGAAAAATCAGCCCCCATAAGATTGGTACTGGTAAAGTTGTTTTCTGAGCAGGTACTCTGAATAAGTTTCAATTTTTTGAGATCCAATCGTTCAAAATCACAAAGCTCGATATGGCAATTGGTGAACGACCAATCAATGAGCAAGGTATTTATAATCCGAAAATCGGTACCTAAAAATTTACACTTCTCGAAGTGTGTTCCTTGAAATCAGCAACTATCTATTTTGATACCTGTGAGGTTGCAACTTTCAAAAGTACAATCGATAAAAATAGTTCCATTAAAAATACATCGTTGGAAGTCACATTTTTTGAAAGTGCAGTTGGTGAATTCTTTTTGAGATAGGTTTTCTGCGGAACAATTGAGGTTTTGAAAAGTTTCGTTTTCGATGGTTTCTTTGAGTAATAGTGATATATCCTTGGACATAAACAGGTAGAATTATAAACTCCCAGGTACTTAAAAAATCCTGCGAGAAAGAGATAATACTGTATTCTCCAATATGAACAACAGCTTTAGTAATAGATTAGGGCGGGAGTTATTATATTTATTCCTCTACATTTGGTGGGGTTGTGCCATAAATTGAATCTGGATGGTTATGTTTTGCTTTTTTTCAAAATTTGTTACACTTATTTTTTTCATCGAGAGATTAGTTACTCATACTAATAAGGCGAGAAGATTATTCTGTGAACTTTACTTACAAAGAGTAAAGATAGCACTGGTAATTACTATTGAAGCTAAGGTTTGTTCTACAAATATAGCTTACTCAGTATTTCTTAACAAATTCCACTCTGAAAAGTGGTATATTACTATTTTCTCTAATTAACTTAAATATTATGCTCGAAACTATTGCAATCATACTAGTAATCGCATGGTTACTCGGATTCTCACTCGATGTAGCTGGAGGAATTATACATATTCTTCTAGTTATTGCGGTAATTGTTGTATTACTTCGAATTATTCGTTGAGGTACGAAGTAAATATTACTAAATCTACTTAGACACTTGAATTTTACATTAACTTAACCATAGATTTTATGAAAAAAGGAAATATAGCACTTGTTGCTGCTGGGTATCTTGCAGGTCTTGCCGTTGCTTTGAAATTCAATAAAAAGCCACCTACGATTATAAAAGATGAAATGAACTCCGATGATGCCTATATGAATATGGGTAAAAATATTGTAGATATTCATAAAAATATCTTTGAATCAGCTGAGGCTTCTATTTTTTCAGATGCAAATAAAAAACGTGTAGCAGAATATGAAAAAAATTTAATGAATGAGGTTCATGCTTTCCAGAAAGATATGGAAGTGCTCTTATTGAAACTAGAAGAAAAGGGGGTAGAAAAATATGAAGAAATTGAAGCAGAAATCCATGACCTTTACGATCAACGAGTTACTTTTATGAAACGAATCCAAGAAAAGGGAATTGAATTTGTAGAAGATGTAGAATCAGATGGAACCAATCTGATTAAGGAAG
Source organism: Candidatus Altimarinota bacterium (assembly GCA_028687815.1). GTDB lineage: Bacteria > Patescibacteriota > Gracilibacteria > BD1-5 > UBA2023 > CAIVSN01. The sequence continues at coordinate 13,773 of JAQTZK010000017.1, forward strand.
GAATGAATATGGCGAACCAGTTATTTGAGAACGTGAAAAATAACTTAGATACTGTATATTCAGATGCTAAGAAGCGGTTAAAGAAATAATAGCAAACAATACGGAGTGCTTGATGAAACTGAGCTCTTTGAGTAAAAAATATAACTCGTTAAGGTATTCAAAAAAAGATGATTTCTGTATAATACAGGAGTCATCTTTTTTTTATGAGTAAAGGTCTCAAGTCATTTTAGTAGAGTATATTTACCCTACTAGAAGATATCCAAGATACCCTACATACATACTCACCATCAAAATTCCTTTTCATCTCGTAATTTGATGTTTTTTTCAGAAAAATAAAAATACAAACAATACGATGCTGGCAAGGATAGTCATTCATATATCTATATTTCCACTTGATTGCACCTTGATTGGCGTAATAATTCCACTGATTCCAAGAATAGCAAAGATATTAAATATATTGCTTCATACAACATTTCCTATAGCGATATCACTTTGTTTTTTGAAGGCGGCTACGATGGAAGTTGCCAGTTCTGGCAGACTGGTTCCAATGGCTACTACCGTCAATCCTATTACTGCTTCTGATAGTCATAGATTTTTTGCGAGTTCGACGGCTCCGTCTACAATAAATTTTCACCCGAGCACGAGTCACACAAGTCCAATAATGGTAAAACTTATAGATTTTAACAAACTCATTTCTGCGATACTTTCGTCATCCGCTGTTTTTACTTCCTTGATTTTTGAAATACCAAAAACATAGTATAAAAATATGATAAAAAATCATAGCAAAACTATAGAATCTGATCTGGAGATTTGAGAAATGGTGCTTCCATCCAATAATATATCATTAGCCATAATTCAGAGTACCAGTGCTCCAAGTAGGGCAAATGGTATTTCTTTCCAGATAGTAGATCCTTTTGCAGTAACCGGGTACACGATCGCGGTGACTCACAAAATGAGCAAGATATTGGCAATGTTACTTCCCAATATATTTCAGATAGCGAGATCGGTTTTTCATTCTATTGCTGCGAACACATTTACTGCTAATTCTGGACTTGAAGTTCAAAAGGCAACTATTGTGAGTCCGATAACGAGTGGTGGAATATTGGCTCGTAGTCCAAGTGCACTCGCTCAGGATACC
>JAQTZK010000100.1 GCA_028687815.1 Candidatus Altimarinota bacterium
AATAATTTTGTTCAGATGTAATCCCTTTGTATACGAGATATTTTGAGTCATCACCTGTTTCAAAGCGAGCCTATTATACCGCGTGCCTTTTTTAAATCAACGGGATTCCTAATAATTATTTATCCTACTTTTTTTGAATTGTACAATGGGGTTTTTGGAAGAAAAATATGAGTGGAACTTAGGGGAAAAGAACAGAAAGAAAATGAGTATAAGTTGAGAATATTTACGAGCTATATTTGGAAAGATTATTTATTTTAAAATACATCGTAGTATCACTTTTTTGTTTTGGAACCTGAGAGGATTTTTTTGTGTATTTAGTATTTTTCATATACTGCTCCTCGCTTACAACCGAGGTTTTCCAATAACATTTTTCTGAATGCAATTTAAATACAAGTCGGGTGATTTTATCACCTCCCGTTTTGTTTTTTTAAAAGGCATTCGGAAATCTCGTTGTAAGCAAACTAGAATAGGTCGATAAAATCACCCGTTTTTGTTTGCTTACAATACTGAAAAACTCGGCAATTATACTTAATTGCCATTTTTTATGTCCGAATTAAAAACCATCAAAAAAAAATCTCACAACACTAATCTCCATAAAGCTAACCGAGCAAAAAATGATGAATTTTATACACAATTATCTGATATTGAAAAAGAGCTCCACCATTACAAAAACCACTTCAAAGACAAGATAATATTTTGTAATTGTGATGACCCCCAAGAAAGTCATTTTTGGAAGTACTTCCAAATGAACTTTGAATATCTTGGCATCAAAAAATTGATTGCTACGCACTATGAAACTGAGAAACCATCATACAAACTAGAAATTATTGGAGATAGAAATGAAGATGGTAGAATTAATATGCTCGATATTATTACTACTCCTCTCAAACAAAATGGTGATTTTCGGAGTCCAGAATGTATAGAGATACTCAAAGAAGCAGATATTATAGTTACAAATCCACCTTTTTCTCTATTTCGGGAATATGTGGCTCAGCTTTTTGAACATGAGAAGAAGTTTGTGATTATTGGAAGTCAAAATGCTATTACATACAAGGAATTTTTTAAACATATAAAAGAAAATAGGGTCTGGCTTTGATATTGATTTACCGGCGGAGCAGCTCATTTTATAAATAAATACTATGAAGATTATGCTACCGCAGGAAATCATAAAGCATGAATGATACGAGTATCTTGAGTAACCTGGTTTACAAATCTAGATACAAAAAAACGACATGAAGACTTAATTCTTTATAAAACCTACCTTGGAAATGAAAATGAGTACCCAAAATATGATAATTATGATGCTATCAATGTGAATAAAACCAAAGATATTCCTATGGATTACAGCGGTGCCATTTGAGCACCAATAACTTTTCTCGATAAATATAATCCAGAGCAGTTTGAAATTTTATGATTAGATGATCACAGATTAATGTACCCGGAATGGAGATGAAGATGACCTGATATAGATGGAAAATCTATTTATCGAAGAATCATTATCCGCAACAAAAAACTCTAACCCTCACCTTCCATGAAAATCCAACTCCGAGAAATTTCCATCCGAGAAGTTACTACTGGATATATCAACAACGATGAAGAATGAGTTATTGGTTACAATAATAAACTCAATATTCGCCCCAAATATCAACGGGAATTCGTCTACAAAGATAAGCAACGAGATGATGTCATTGAAACCGTTCGTAAGAATTTTCCCCTCAATGTCATGTACTGGGTCAAAAATTCCGACGATTCCTATGAAGTTCTCGACGGTCAACAGCGTACCATTAGTATTTGTGAATATGTCGATGGTAACTTCTCAGTTAATTTTCAATTCTTTCATAATCTCGAAAAAGAAGAACGGGAAGCTATTCTCGATTATAAACTCATGGTATATTTTTGTGAAGGCACCGACAAAGAAAAGCTCGACTGGTTCAAAACCATCAATATTGCAGGTGAAAAACTTACCGATCAAGAGCTCCGTAATGCAATATATACTGGCACTTGGCTTACCGATGCTAAACGGTATTTTAGTAAAACAAGTTGTGCTGCTCATGGTATTGGGAGTGAATATATGAACGGCTCACCCATTCGACAAGACTACCTAGAAACCACCATTGACTGGATATGTGAAACCTCAATAGAGGAATATATGGCAATCCATCAGCATGACCCAAATGCCAACGAACTTTGGCTATATTTTCAGAGTGTGATGAGTTGGACCAAAGCTACTTTTCCCAAGTATCGAAAAGAGATGAGATGAGTATCTTTTGGAACACTTTATAATACATACAAAACCTCATTCATTGATTCTACAAAACTTGAAATAGAAATCACTCGCCTCATGCAAGATGAAGATGTTACCAAAAAATCGGGGATTTATGAATATGTACTTACGAGAAATGAAAAATATCTAAATATCCGCGCTTTTACCACCAATAATAAGCGAGAAACGTACGAGCGACAAAAAGGAATCTGTCTACATTGTCGCAAGCATTTTGAACTCGAAGAAATGGAAGCTGACCATATCACTCCTTGGCATAGCGGTGGAAAAACTACTCCTGAAAATTGCCAAATGCTTTGCAAAAATTGCAATCGTATCAAGTCAGGTCGATAATCATAAAAATAGTTGAAAGTAAATTTCATATACCACATCACTAGATTTGCTTTTTAAGGTTTTCCTCATACAATTCTCGGGTTATTTTTTTGAAGCTTATCTATGAAAACCACCCTAAAAAAACTCCCGAATTGTATCGTTGAGGTTACCCTCGAAGACAGTGCCTCAGAATATGAGAAATGTCGAAAACTCGCTATAGCAAAAATTTCCAAAGAAATCCAAATTAAAGGATTCCGAAAAGGGGCCGCTATACCAGAAGCACTCGTGCTCAAGGAGGCTGGAGAAGCCGCTATTGCGGATGAGACACTCGATGCGTATCTCAAAAAAAACTACTCAAAAATTTTAGATGAAAGCAAACTCGTTCCAGTAGCCCCAGGATCAGTAACAAATATTGTATCCTACAACCCACTCGTACTTACTCTTCAAATTGAAGTCGTACCAGAAGTAACGCTTAATGAAAAAGAAATCGATAAGATTAAAATTAAAAAGACTGAAGTTTCTCTTGATCCAAAAGAAACCGATGAAGCGATTGCCGAAATTGAAAAACGATTCACGCACTTTCATGATTCACACGGTCACAATGCCGATGGATTTGATTCCAGCAATACTGCTATTGAAGTTGGAGATCGAGTTACACTCAACACTCAAGGATATGACAAGAAAGATGGGGAAGCAATTCCTGAAACAAAAGTTCAAGAATTTCCTCTCATTATTGGAAGTGGACAATTCATTCCTGGATTTGAAGAGAAACTCGTGGGTCACAAAATGGGAGACACGGTAGAATTTGAAATCACTTTCCCAAAGGATTACCACTCTGAAGCATTTAAGGGGCGCAAGGTATTCTTCGTTTCTGAATTGACTCGACTCGAAAAACCAC
>JAQTZK010000018.1 GCA_028687815.1 Candidatus Altimarinota bacterium
TGAGTACTGTTGGTAATCACCGTTATGTTGCTTGCTTGGTAACCAAACCTTTCGCTAAGTTCTTGTTTGGTAGATTCAGAAACCGCGATAGCGGGAGTGGTAATATAGCACTGAAATAACCACCTGTAAATTCATCTGGCTACTTGGCCAATCATGCGCGGATAGGTAGCAAACTCCGCATCACCAATATGGTGGGTGAAAAAAATGATGGGTATCTTTTTTTCAAATCGAGGTGCCATCATAGGCCAACCTCCCGCTTCATCGACAATCAGATCAACGGTTTCTTTTTTGGAAAAACCACGGTACCACCACCAAGCCATGAGCCAAGCCGTATGTCGGGTATATTTTCGTACTACATGGATGCCATCGATGGTTTCTTCTGAAGCGAGTCCAGTAGCGGAACTCGCAAACCAAGTGACTCGATACCCTTTGTCTACCAATCATTTGGCATACTCGTGCATGACTTGCTCGGCTCATCCAGCGAAGGGATGACGAATATCTTTCCAAGTGAGAAAGAGAATATGTTTTGGCTTTGACATATAAGAAGCGATTTGAAAGGTAACGTAACATTCAAATTCAACAAGGTAATTATATTCAAAAGTTTCCAGCATGATAATTTCATGCAAATTTTTGTTACGCGGGCGTCAAATAGTGAAAGTGAATTTCTGAAAATCGCTGAGGCTCAAAGTGGATATCTCGCTCAATGCCGAGTCCAAATCGTCATCGAAAATCTTCAAGTTCTGCGAGGGTAAAATTCCCCCATTCGTCGTTCCAATCACCAAATATGGATACAAATCCAAAGAAAATTCCGGTTTCCTCATCGAATTCTGTGGCATACCAAGTGCCAGCGCCAGTAGGATTAAAAAATTTACAGATAACTAAGGGATCTTTGGATCAAGATTGATCTCGGTGTTTTTGGAAAAGTTCCAGAATTGCTTTGGTCATGAGTTTCATATGCTTTTATGGTTAGGGCATATGAAAATATCATTGATTTTATTAAGAAAATCATGGAAATTCTTGAGAAATTTTGAGGATTACTTACCTTTGCTCACAAACTTCTTATTAACCGGAGGCACGGTACTCGGAACTCCAAGTTTCTTTTCGAGCTTCCGTTTAGCGTTGTTTACTTTGTGATTTACCTTTCTTTCAGCCTTATCTGCGAGTTTTTTCTCGGTTTTCTTGCGTAGAGCTGCTTTTTTCGCTCATTTTATCAGAGCTTTCTCTTTTCGCACTTCATCTTTGAGTTCCTTTTGTGATTTTTTGGGTTTGGGAGAGGTGGTTTTGAGTACTAGTTTTTCGACAGGAGATGGAGTCATAGAGAGCTTTTAATTTTGAAATCTAGTATAGATTTTTCTGAGGTCTGTACAAATTTTGTTACTTTCCCAAAATCCTCCTCAAATAATCCCCATGCTCAACTATCGTATTATGGTCAGTTTCAGTTAATGTATATACCTCTAGAGCTATCTTTTCAAATGCTTTGAGCAAAGTTTCTGAATGTTTTCTGGGTACTACGTTATCGTTATCAGCTAATACTACGAGGGTTGGTGATTTTACCTGCTTAGCCAGTGCTACCGAGTCAAATGTGTCATGAATCAACCAAGATACGGGAAAAATAGGATAGCGCGCTTGTGCTATATCGACAATTCTATCATACGGAGTGACGAGTACTAGATGGTCAATATTTCTTTGTGTCGCAACAAATAAGGCAATATTAGTCCCGAGACTTCTTCCAATAACCGTTATTTTCGCTGGCTTGAATTGTTCAGTGATGATATCGTAGAGCTTCAAAGCATCTTCGTGCATATTTGCTTCCCGAACTTTGCCATCACTCGCTCCAAAACCGCGATAGTTGAGCGTAGCAAAACGATAACCAACCCGTTCATATTTTCCTTCTTGAACCACATAATCAGTATTTTCTGCATTTCCCCCAAAATACAGAGTGATATTTGACCCCGTTCCAGATATTCGAGCTATAGTTTTTCCTTCAGAAGTGGGAATTTCGAGAGTAATTATTCGGGGATCATTCGAGAGTATTTGTTCAAGTTCTGGAGCATAAGATGGGTAAAATAAAAGGTTATCTTGCAAAAGATAGAGTCCCAAACAGGCAAAACCGTAGAGAAATATGAGAAATATAATCATCTTTTTCACTAATACTTTCATGAATTTTCATTTGAATTTTTTGGACCAATTCGCCGCATTACCTCCGATCTCAGATAAAATAATTCTCTTCGCGAACGATAGTTGTGGTGATAAGATTTCTTCATCAGTGCTGTAATTGTACGAAAATATACCTGCAATTCCCGAGCACTCATTTGATTGAGATGATACTGATATTGATGTGGAAGGTCCCATTTTATAGGATCAAATCATGCTTGTAGTATCGGTTTCCCAGCAAAGAGGTATTCGAGGAGGAGAAACATATAATCCGCCCCCATAATTTTCCCAACGCGTTCTCGAAATATTTCCAAACTTGCCTGTGTGGATTCGGTGGCAATTTCTAAGTCAATCAGATCCTGATCGAGATCATTACGTTGGTTCGGAAAATAGAGAATGATATTGGACATATCTCTGAAGAAAGTGTCGTAAGTACCAAGAATATACGATGGTAATAATTTTACAATCAAAAATTGTGAGCCTAGTCACTTCCAATTCGTGGTTCAGTTTTCTTGATCTGTCCCTTTACCGAGTATTGAGCGTATTGATAAGCGAGGACAAATCCGATAAAGAGTACTCCAAAAGTAGTAGCCGCAATCCCAGGAGTTATCTTAAGAATGGAACTTTCTTGGAGAAATATTGCGAGTCAAATGGTACCCGAAATACTTCCAATAAGAATAGGAATCATATTTCCAAGAACTGACTCGAAAAAAAGTAGTCGAAATCCATCTTTCTGGGAACAACCAAGGAGTCGATAGAGCTGGATTTTCTTGATTTTCAAAAGAAAAAATGTTCGCTCAGCGGTCAAAAAAGCAAGAAGTCCAATGATGGCAATATATCCAAATAGTGCGGAAACCCCCTGAAGTACCAAGCGAGAATACGATCGAACTTGCTCCAAAATAACGCCTACATCAATGAAGGAAACATGACTTCCTGACTCACCAATCACTCGCTGTTTCCAAGCATCGGTATCGGTGGTGACCGAAGTGGCAAGAAAGTAGTTTTTTGGGGCATTCGGTATCGCATTGAGAGGTATTTGGAAATAGAAGAAAGGAGTTACCCCACTTCGTTTACTTTCTCGTACTCCAACGACTGTAAAATCAAAATTCCGACCCGAAAGTGCGAAGGTAATCGTATCCCCAATCTTGATGCCAATCCGCTTTGAAAATTCTTCGTCGATACTTACTTCTCCACTTCCGGTAGCTTTTTTTCCAGAAACAATGAGGTTATCCGTTTCTCCATCCGTGATACTAAATTCTCGAGAAAACTCTCATGAAACTACGGGAGTGGCGAGATGTTCGCTCAAAGTTTTACCATTGATCGTGGTGATACGAGCTCGGAGCGTAGCGAAAAAATCCGTAGTCAGAATCCATTTGGATAATTTTTCATAATCATTTGGCAGGAGATTTACAGCGACCATATTGATACGTCCATCCGCCGATGTGCGAAGTACTCCCTGAAAGGTGAGTGCAAATAAGAATACTGAAGATAGGGCTGCTGATAAGAGAAAAAATACGGAGAATGATATCTTTCCTAGCATAGGCGCACTTCGAAATGATCGAAAAGCATCCAATAGAAAAAACTTGGTTTTGGAGTAGTTTTTATAGCGATTTACTATGTTTGAGGCTACCCAGAAAAGTAGCCAAGAGAAACGTTCCAAGACTAAAATGGCGAGAATGGCATACAGAAGCGGGAGGTAGGAACCTCCAGAAAGCCAAAGATATCCGGCAAATATTATGAGCAACATACTTCCAAATATCGCACGTATTCGTGACTTATGTTGTCGGAAGATATTGGTATCTTGGAAAAGAATTTCTACGAGCATGAGTCCACTGATGCTGATAGCGAGAGCTGTAAACAGTCCTCCCTTGATAATAAGCGCGAGTGAGACATTTGGCAAATAGCTGAATCCTACAATACACAACACTCCAATAAGTTTGAAAAATACAAACATCCGCATAAGTATTTGTCGAATGAGCATAGATTCTGAAAATCCCATCCAAAGCAGGATTCGCACCGCTTTTTTTCGCTCAATAGCAAAACGAGAGAAGGTGACAATAAATGACGCCAAAGCAATGAGGGCACTCGCATAGAGAATACTTCAGAGAAAGTCATTGAGAGTGTTGGCAATTTCTGTCAAATTCCCTCCATCAGCTCGTTGTTCTCGTACTCTAAATGATGGATTTGCCTCAGCTCCAAACTTTTTTTCGAGCTCATCCAAGAGTGCTTGTTTGGATTCGGGTGCTACGGAAAAATCCATTTCATAGTCGATTCGAAATCCAGCTCCCGTTGCGGTAATGGTTTCAAATGGAAGATACTTTTCTGGTACGAGTATCGTCTGGTTGGGCATGAATGGATTCTGGGTCACTCCAGGAGCTTGGATAAGACTTCCAGTGACGGGTATTTTTTTGTCGGCTATAGTAAATCCACTCGCACTGAGGATGGGATAGAGGGTGGATTCGACTACCGCACCACTACTCCATGATCCAGACTGTGTGAGCGTTCCGTAGAGGGGATAATTGGCATCCAAAATTCGGACTTCTGTAGTGAGAAAACGACTTCCAGTTGCAGTTTTGGAAGTATTGAGATCAAGAGTATAGGGAAATTCGATGGACTCTGAAACTTTAGCATTATATTTTTCTGCAACTTCACGAAGGGTAGATCTGGTTTCTTTGCTTGGGAATATTCGTGATGATACGGATACATCAGAAGCTACAACAGAACGCAATTCGCCTTCAATTTTGGACTGAAAAGTAAGGGTAGAGAACTCAGCAATCCCCCAAGTGAGCAGTGTAATCAAAAAGAGTACTCCAATGGGAAATAATGCTGTCAAATTGAGCTGAAATGCACGAAAAACTGCGGATTTTGCAGGTGGAGCTTTGGGAAGCGGAAGATGGCGGGATCGATTGGATGCCATAAAAGAAGAAAATATTACAGAAAAGCTTAAGCGAAGGTAGCAAGATCAATAACTCGGTTAGCCCGACGGTAGATTTCGGGATCATGGGTAACTAGTAGAACGGTAACTCCGAGCTCTTCTGCAAAATTGAGGAGCATATCCATAATTTTTTGGGAATTTTTTGTGTCGAGATTTCCCGTAGGTTCGTCCGCGAGTAAAAAAGGAATTTTTCCAATAAAAGCTCGTGCAATCGCTACTCGTTGTCGCTCTCCTCGCGAAAGGATATTGATTTTTGAATTCGTTTTGGAAGTGAGTCCCACCCGCTCAAGAATTTCTTCAAGGCTAAATCTAGCTTCGAGTCCGTGCATTTCTATCGGTAACATCACATTTTCCGCAACCGTGAGATGGTCTAAGAGGAGGAAATCTTGAAACACAAACCCGAGATGATTGGCACGGAAATCTGATCTTCCATCGTCGGAAAGTCGAGTGATTTCGGTGCCTCAAATAGTGATACTACCACTGGTGGGGGTATCGATACCAGCAATGAGATTGAGGAGGGTGGTTTTTCCACTTCCACTTGGGCCAATAATAGCCACTACTTCAGACTCACCTATATGGAACGAGATGTTTTTGAGAATTTTTAGCTCACCTTCCGAGCTAGGAAATGATTGAGAAATATGATCCACGATAACATAATCAATTGGAGTGTGAGAAGAAGAATTGAGCATAAGAGTATAGATATGATGGAGGTTAATTTTTTGGAAGGAATTCTAGAAGTTTCGATTTTCCCATGAATGTATAGATATTTTCAGCAATAACCGCGTATCCTTCAGCATTTGGATGTATGCCATCTGGAAGATTGAGACTGGTATCCATAGCGACTCCTTCCAAAAAGAAAGGGTACAGGGGAATATCGAGTTCTTTGGCGATAGCTGGATAGACATTTTTGAATTCTGTAGCATAGGCTCAGGCATTATTGGGGATTTGCATACCCGATAGGAGTACAGGAATATTTTTTGCCTGCAATTTTGCGATAATCTCCCGAATATTTGTATTCATGTCTTCGATAGGAAGATTTCGTAGTCCATCATTTCCCCCAATGGTCAAAATCGCTAGCTGGTAGGGTGTGTCTGATAATGTGAATTCCATGCGTTCGAGGAGTCATTTGGAGGTATCCCCACTTACTCAGGCATTTATAACGTTACAAGGGTAACCATTTGTTTGTAATAGTGCTTCGAGTTGAGCGGGATAGGCTTTTTCGGTGGCGAGTTCGTATCCTGCAGTAATACTATCTCCAAGCGTGATAATTTGGCAGGGGGGTGTATTGGTTTTGGTTATTTGATTGCCTGTCGCTGCACTCGGAGATGTTGGCACGGCGGAAGCGCTACCAAAAAAATACCAATACATTCCGAACGCTATTCCCCCAAAAATGATGATAAGAGTAATAAATTTTGAATTCGACATAGTCCGAAAAATAGATTTACAAGTAAATGAACAAATCAGTATATCGGCTCTGAACAAAAGTGAAAGGAGATTTTTCTTAATATTAAGATAATTCTTTTTCCCATTAAGAAAACATCGAATACAATACATCTATGAAAAATTCAAAATTCTCTCCTTTTTTCCTAGCCCTATTTTTGGCTTGTGGTGTTCTATATAGTACACCAGCATTGGCGTTTCCTGTAGTAAAATTTTCAGAAAATACTGAAATTTCTACAAGATATACTGACTTGGTTCAGCAATATAATCAAAAATACAAAGATCAAAATATCGCCATTTCTCCTCGTATTACCCGTATCGAGAAGAAAATCGCATTTTCCTATAGAATGCTTGCCAAAGCTCGTACTACAACTCAAAAAAAGCGTTATGAAGCTACGATTCTTCTGAATATTAAAGCACTTGATGTAGAAATTAACCGATTGAGTAATCCCAAGGTTTCAGGTGGAATTATTCCGCAACTACCGGAGATAAAACCAGATCCAATCCCACTTGCTATACCCAAGTTTGCCTCAGATACTCCTACTTGGGATAGTGTTACCGATGCAGATTTTCTTTATTATGCAGATAGTTTTGAAGGGGGTGGAACTTCCAATGGAAATACGTTTCGTCAGGCAGGATTTTCAGCAGCAAGATGTAATGTTCCACTGAATTCGTTCTTGCAACTAAGGTATGCTGATGAAGGGGTTTTAGTAAAGGTAAATGATCGTCCTAATTGCACGAAACATGCCGATATTGTTGACCTAACTCGAACAGCATTTACCACACTTGGACCACTTTCTCGTGGGAGGCTAGCCGGCTCGGTCAATGTACTTGATACCGTTTCGAACGAAATCGTAAAAGAATACCTTCCAGAGAATTTTTTTTCATCAGTAAGTGTAAAACTTGATACCCGTATCCCAAATCTCTATCTTCCAAATGAAACACTCAGGATCACGGGGATGACTACGAATGGTGTTACAGAATCACTTATTTATATTATTACTCCAAGTGGTAAGAAAATTTCTTATGGTCAAGATGCAACGGAAAATACTCGATTTGAATATTTCTATCCACTTGATGAAGTAGGAGACTATCAATTTGTGGTTGCGGCGGGAAGTTCATTTTCTGGAGTGCGCTCTCTTAGCTTCACGGTACTTGATCCTAAAGTATTGCAAAATAAGCAATATTTTGGAACCGCTCCAAGTGCTACGGTGACCTCGATAGTTACAGAACGTCGAGAAGCAGGAGATCTTACTCCAAGTCATCTAGTATCTTTGGAAGGTGTCCCAAATTCTATGTATCGATCATTAACCATAGAAAGCGAGGGTCAAAAAGTTAGCCGAACCAGTATGGGAAAAATAGTATTTCTTCCCAATGAACTCAAGAATTTTACTGTTGGAAAACCAGCTGTTATTTCGGTAACTTGACGTACGAGCTCAACATTATTCTCTCAAGATACGTACACGGTATCAACATCTATGTTGGCTCAGCAGATGACTCTTGGACCACTTTACAAAGCAGAGCATAACACTCCTTTTAAAACTTGGACTACAGATAATCGAGTAAACTTTATGCTCACCGAAGAGAGTACTCAGAAAATTTCGGGAACTGTGTATGTGATTACTCCTTCAGGAAAAGTAGACAAAGTAATGTTTGGAGCAGATAGAATTGGAAGCAAGGGAAGTCTCAATGTATCAAAAAATGCCAATTTTTCTTACCAAATGAAGGAAGAAGGAGTATATCTGGTAGAAGTGAATTTTGATACTGGATTTGCTGCCATCATTGAGCCGGTTGTCTACGGAAATGTACTCGCTATATTGCCAAATGAATACGATTTTTCTAACCGTACCTTAGAAACGAGTGTAAAAACAGCAATCAATCAAACCTTCTCATCTATTAATGATGTTCGGAAAAAAGCGGGGATGACGGAATTATCTCTGGATGCCACTTTGACACAAATAGCTCAGTTTAAATCACAAGATATGGCGGATAATAACTATGTGGGGCATGTAGATTCAGAAGGCGTGTATATTCGTGATACCGCTCAGCGTGCTGGTATAACTATTCAAAGCTCTATGGGGGAGAATGTAGCAGGTGGAACGGTGAGTGCTGCGTTTCTACAAGCAGGACTCAGTCTTTCTGGATGACATCGAGCGAATATGCTCGGCGATTGGAATAAAGTTGGCATTGGTGTAGTTATATCTGAAGGAAAAGTATACCTTACTGAAGTATTTGGAGAGTAATCTATTTTTTCTACAAAAACACCCGTTGCAACACGGGTGTTTTTGTAGAGTATTTCTTCACATTTGCTTCACTCATGTTTCACTATTTCTCCACACTTGCCTATTGTATTGCGTGAAAAAGAGTCTACAATATATGGGTATTTTTTAATATATTTTGTATGAAGTCTTTGACTACTACATTTCGAGGAATACTCCTCGCGAGTTTGATAGTACCTATTTTCACACCAGCTTTTGCTGCAACGACTATAGATACCACGCTCCTTACCAAGCCTACGGTTGTCGCAACACCAAATTTTGCCATGCAACAGTTTGCGAGTTGTTCCGATATGCGGGATAAGGTAGCAGATTTTATGGAATTATATTACACCGCACATCCACCATATAGTTATTGGGGAGGTGGTGGAATTCGCAGACCAATGGAAGGAGATATGCCAGTGATGTCACAATCCAATGCTCCTATGGCACCATCTGCCGTTGGCGAAAGTGTTAAAAGTACTTCGGATGCTGGCAATGTTGGTGACCGTACGGATTACTCCACTACCAATAGTCGAACTCTTGGGGTAGATGAGCCAGAAAAAGTTAAAACTGATGGAAAGTATATCTACACGGCTCGTATTGAAAATAAAGCTATTTACATCAACAAAGCTGATGATAGCTTGGAACTTCTTACTAAGATTATACTCCCTTCCGAGTTCAATAGCGCTGAGCTTTTTGTACAAGGAAACAAACTCGTAGTTATTGCTGGGAAATACTTTTGGAATGAATCATTTTCCAATGCTTGGATAGATCGTTCGAATAAAGCTATAGTTATAGTGTACGATATCACCAATATTCAAAAACCAGTGATTGATCGATATTCTCAAATTGATGGATATGTAAGTGAAGTTCGTTTGACATGAGGTCAGCTCACAGTGATGACCTCTACGAACTTTAATTTTCCAATTGACCGATATTTGCCAAAGGTTCAAGGAACTGATCTTCAGTTCGATATGCAAAAATTGTCGACTGATTTTAACTCACAAGTAGTATTGCCACGACGAATAGAGTTCCGTTCTGATAAGAAAACAGGAGATATAAATACAGCTATTGCCAAAGCTCGAAGTATGAAACGGTTAATAGATAAGGATGCTATTAACTGTCAAAGTATCAACTACGTACTTCCAGATGCGGCGACCCTCAAAGATTACAATTTTAATCCAACATTTACGACGATTACCAAGATTGATATCAATAATTCACTCAAAGCTACCTCAACTTCTATGATGTTTGGGGATGTAGGTAAAGCGTATCTTGCTGCTTCGGGAAAACTCTATATTACCTCTACTTTATATAACCATGGTGGTAGTTCTCCGTGTCCTCCAGGAATGATGTGTATGATGCGATGGATAGAACCAGGAACCCAAACTATTGTTCATCAATTTGATACCACACCTCTCCGAGTCAAATATCTCAGAACTGGAGTGGTTCCAGGGAGCTTGATTTCTGATTATGCGATAGATGAAAATACTAAGGGAGAAGTGAGACTCGTGACTCAAAAAACCGGAACAGAACGAGAATCTCAACTCTATATTCTCAATAATAGTCTTGGTAAAATCTCAGAACTTACGGGACTCGGAAAGGGGGAAAATTTCCAATCTTCTAGATTTATTGGAAACCGACTGTACCTCGTAACATTTCAACAAATAGATCCACTTTTTGTTATCGATGTAAGTAATAGTCTCGAGCCAAAGGTACTTGGAGAATTGAAAATCCCTGGATACTCAACCTATTTACATCCATATGATGATAACCGACTTATAGGAATTGGATATGATACCAAAACAAATGAATGGGGTGGAACGGTAAATGCCGGTATTAAAATAGATCTCTATAATGTAGCTGATGTTACGAAACCAATTCAAGAAGCTACCTTAACACTTGGAAGTGCTGGAAGTTATAGTGAGGCACTCTCCAATCCACGACTCTTTGTGTGGCAAAAATCAAAGAATACTCTGTATCTACCTGCACAACTCATGACGAGCACTGACACGAAAAATGCATATAACTACTCTGATGTATTTCAAGGTTTGATTGCTCTCAAAATTGATACAAGCGCTTCTGAAAATAAAATTAAAGAAACCGCAAGAGTGAGTCATATTGAGTGGGATGAAGCGGCACTCCTCAAACAGCGAGATGTGGATTGTGAAGCATATCGACCAAAGGCAAAAGTTTGCCGAAAGCTGACGACTGGTGAAGAGGTTTGTACTGATGGATCATATTCTTCCTATGTTCCAGAATATTGCTATGCTGATGTAGGAATTGGTGCTTATAAAGCATCTCAGATTTGGCAAAAGAACGACCAGTTCATTGACCGGGTTCTTTATACGGGAGATAGAACTTTCTCTTTCTCACAATATCAGATTCGTTCATTCAATAACCAATCTGGATTGACTCCGATGGGTAAGGTGATTTTGGAAGATCGAGTTAAGACCGCATCAACTCCTCAAATTTGGCCAACCAAATAGTAGGAGTATCCCACATAAAAACCCTCATTTCAAAATGAGGGTTTTTATGTGGGATAGAGGAAATTTTTCTCAAGACTCATTGAGAAATTATTTCGTCACTCGTGGTTTCTTTGTAGTAGATTTCTTCGTGTCTGCTTTTTTATTGCTCGGAGTTTTTGTAGGAGTTTTTTCGGGAGCTTTCTTTTTTGCTACAGGTTTCTTTGCTTCCATTGTGGTAATGGTTGGCATGAGTTTTTCTGTATCCTCATATACTTTTTCAGCTTTGAGGTGAGTAGATAGATTGTGGAAGGTAGTCGGTTGCTTTTTGATATCGACTATTTCTTTGCGTTCTGACTCAGTGAGGATGTGATAAATAGATAGATATACCATGAGCATGATACCCTCAAGTAAGAAGAAAGAAAGGAGACTTATAGCAATTTGCCACATGATATCCTCAGAACTTTCCATGGTACCACTGAGCATGATGAAAGGGTAAATAGCTCTTAAATACTCCTTATCAATCCCATCTGTTCGAGGATTGAAAGCATTATTTATGGCGATAGTTGACCGTTTCTGACTTTCGTCTAATCGTTCTTCATCCAGGTATTCTCGTTGAATGAAAGCATGATCATTGATATAGGTAGTTGGATTTGATAGGACGGCCGTATTGGCTGCATTTTCGAGCACGCGAATATCTCGATACTCTTTGATGTTTTGAAGCAATACTCCACCAAGTGCGACAAGTACGGCAAATGGCAGGAGAAGTGCAATAATTTGAAGTACATTTCCTTTTGCTAAAGCTATAGATTTTTGTACGAGTTCTCGAGCTGGAGTAGTAAGTGCATCTTTTTCTAACATAAGAATGTAAGAAAACATTACTTGAACTGCAATTTTTATAAAAAAGAACAAAAATATGAGGGTAGCCACAAATAATATACCTCCAATAATTGGCTGTGAAACGAGCAAACCACTTCCTGTTGTTAGATACATCAAGATTCCTGCTCCTACCATTCCGAAGAGAACGGGAATAGCAAGATAGAGACTTGACCATCCAAGAATGCCAAGATATTTCCAAATATGCCGAACACTTAAATAGTCATTTTTTCGGATATCGAGTCGACCTCCTTCAATATATGACTGGTATACTCGAATGTTGAGGTAATATCCATAGGTCATCATACAGGTAATGATACCAAAGATAATCACTCCACAGACCAAGATAATTCCGATGATCCAATAATTTTTGAGGAGCTCGTCAACTACGGTATCTGGTAAAATACCGGTGGTCATGAGATCCTGAATCACACTCACACCGAGACCCCCCACCATGTTATTGATAAGGAACCAAATAATTCCAAGAAAAGGAATAGATAGTACTACGGCCGTGAGCAGTGTTACTATAAAGATGGTTACTTTCGAAAGATTCCAGTGCCAAAAATTTTGAAATAGACGCCAAATATCGTGAGCGATTTGCTTGAGGTATTGCCAGTAGATTGTATACATAGTGAGGATTAGAATGGGGCAATTCTATGAAAATGCGAGTTTCTCGCAAGTCATAGCAAAAAAATAGAACACCAAGAGTGGTTTTTAATGACCTCATTTTATTGAACATACCCAATCAGAATGTTTTTTGAATATTCCCCATAAAGCGAGTTTGCTTTTTTCCGCTTTTTTCCCATACTGTCTGCGTTTTAGCGCGGTTCACCGCCCTTTTTATCGTAAATATTATGCACAGAAGTCACACCTGCGGAGAATTGACCGCCAAAAATATTGGAGAAACTGTTACTTTGTCAGCTTGGGTAGCCAATCGACGAGATCACGGAGGGGTTATTTTTATCGACATGCGAGATAGGTATGGTATTACCCAAACGGTCTATGATCCAGCAGATGGAGCTACTCTTGAGGCTATTGCTTTGGCGGAAGCGTATCGTTCTGAATTTGTGGTCAAAATCACCGGTTTGGTGCGAGCTCGACCTGAAGGGCAAAACAACGATAAGCTTATTACTGGAGCTATTGAAGTTGTAGTTCAACATGCAGAAATTATCTCAGAATCTAAGCTTCCTCCATTTGAGATTGATGAACATTCACAAGCAAATGAAGAAATCCGACTTAAGCACCGATACCTTGATCTTCGACGAAAACCCGTACTCGAAACCATCGTATTTCGAGCGCAAATGAATCGATTTACTCGTGATTGGTTTAGTGATCGAGGATTTCTTGAGGTTCAAACTCCGATTTTTACAGCATCTTCTCCAGAAGGGGCTCGTGACTTTTTGATACCATCACGATTGCATCACGGGATGTTTTATGCCCTTCCACAAGCACCTCAGCAATACAAACAACTCCTGATGGTAGGATGAGTAGACAAATATTTCCAAATTGCTCCATGTTTTCGAGATGAGGATCCACGAGCAGATCGACATTCTTGTGAATTTTATCAAATTGACTGTGAAATGAGTTTTGTGGAACAAGAAGATATTTTTGCAGTAGCAGAGCCATTTGCTTGTGATTTGATCACCACTATGGTGCCTCACAAACATCTCAAATCAAAAGTGTTTCCACGATATACTCATAGTGAAGCTTTGGATACTTTTGGTTCAGACAAACCAGATGTACGATTTGATATGCATTTCGAAGATTTTAGTGAGGATTTCAAAGCTTCTGGATTTTCAGTTTTTGCTCAAGCAGTTGCGGAAGGTGGAGTGGTTAAGGCTATGAAATACGAAGGTTCAACCGGAAAAGGAATCATGAGTCGATCCGAAATCGATGCGATGACTTCCGTCGCTCAAGCAGAAGGAGCGAAGGGGCTTGCCTATATTATTTACGAGGCAGAAGGACCAAGATCTCCGATTCTCAAATTTTTCACGGGAAACGAACTCGCCGCGCTCGAAGCTCGCTTCTCTCCAAAACCAGGAGATATGCTCTTCTTTGGTGCGGGTGAACGAAAACTCGTCAACAAAGTCCTTGGAAAAGTCCGAATCGCTATGCGAGATACCTTTGAGCTCGCAAATCCAAACGAAATTGCTTTTGCTTGGGTAACGGATTTTCCGATGTACGAACTCAAAGATGACGGAACATATGATTTTGAGCACAACCCATTTTCTATGCCTCATGGTGGAGTAGATGCATTCAAAGAAGGAGTTGATCCACTTTCTATCTACGGATGTCAGTATGACCTGGCTTGT
>JAQTZK010000019.1 GCA_028687815.1 Candidatus Altimarinota bacterium
TGCTGGGTGATTATTTTTTAGTATCAAGGTATTCATAATAAATCTTAGTCCCTGACTCAAACGGTTTGAATATATTAACTATGAATTTCCTAATTATCTCGATAGGTCTCGATTCATTACGCTCACAGTGGACGTTAATTGCCCAACTCATGTAGTCAGCTATTTGAAGGTATATATGTGATTTGGACTGGTGGGCATACATGTAATAGGGTATGCGGATGCCTTTTTCTTCAAAAAAGTCATTTATCTGTCCTTTTATGTTTTTGAACATGGCTTTTTTGTTCTTTGCCACTGGCATATCGTCGAAGAAAATTCTCATCTCATCAAAGTCTGAAATATTTTCACTATACAGAATACCTTGCATTAGCCATACAACATGCTTTGAAAAATATTTCTCGGGAGCGTCGTGAAAGATAGGGTTGGCTTTATTTTTTTGTGTGACCACCGAATACAAGCTTGTAAATTTCGGATCCAATGTTCCTATTAAATTAAATACAGCATCCCTTGTTATCTGAATGTCCTCAGTTGCATGAAAATATTCCAAGTCCTTTTTCTCGTTGTTGTAAATATCGACATCGGTCAAAAGGTCGTGCCGAATGTCGTAGAGCTTCCCGGGGATGGTCGAATCAAATGCTCTTATAGCTAATCAGCTCAGGTAGAAATGCTTTGAGCTTTTTCCAGAGAAAGTAAAATCACCACTCTCGTCTATGAATATATACAGTATCTTTTTATTTTTTTGCTCCTCGATCATGTTCAGGGGAAATATATACGGGGTATTGTATGTGTTTTTGTAAATGTTGCTAGCAAGTATGTTAATGTATTTTAAAAGCAATAACTAAACCCTTGAGTTCTTAAGTTGTCTTAATCAATATAATCTAACCCTAAAGCCAAAGTCAAAGCTTGCGAATGATGATTGGCTAATGCTACATTTCTTTACTCTAATCTCCGAACCTCTTCTCGACATAGTGGCACAAACTGCGTCTGACATCTATTTCTATACTGGCATTCACGCACCTTAGTATGCACCGATAGACATATATAACCTTTCGAGTGAGTCCGACCATAGTTAAAACAATATATCTGACAACCTTATTCCCTTTGGGGTTGCGGAAAATACCAAAAATACCCTCAAAATACCCTTTTAAATAAATGTATCGAATCAAATCGGTATTTTTTTGTATACGTGTTAATTGATCGGGTGGTAGTTTTAAAATTCTATTTTTTCTTCTGAAGTAATGATGATTCACTTATATTCTTTATAGGCTGTCTTCTTACTTGAAGGTATTTTCTAAATCATTCGAACATCAACTCTTTATTTTTTGTTTGTTTACACTCAAGAAACTGGCGAACCCACCTGGTATCCTGAGAGTCCAAATGTTTTATAGTTTGAGTGATTAAAAAAGACGAACTCGACAAAAAAAGAATCCGAAAGTAGTCTTTTCTAGACTTCAGCGACTTTCACCTAACAATAACCAGTCAAAATAGTCACCTCTAAAAAGTTGTATTCACAACTTTTTTTCATAAAATATTTTCGTGGTTACGACGTTAATTGTAAGACTTGAATGAAGACACTGTTAAAATCTCAACGGCAAAAAACATAAAAATATATTTAAACAATGAAGAAATATTTTTACATAAAAGAAGAAAAAAAACTTGGTCCTTTTGACTTTGAAGAATTGAAGTCAGCAGAGATTAAAAGAGATACTTTAGTATGGGTCCAAGGTATTAAAGATTGGACAAAAGCCTCAGAAGTTTCAGAACTTAGTGAATTGTTTATACACCTACCACCCCCTATTCCAAATATTCAAACAAAAATATATCGCATATCATTGCAACTATTAGCCTTAACTTGTTTAGTTTCTAGTATAATTGCATGGTTTGAGATTGAAAGTATAGTTGTTAGCGCACCAATAGTTGTAATCATAAGTTTGTTTGCATATTACTTTAGTGACAGTGAAAGTAAAAATCAAAGGGTTATTTCATTAATACCTATCTTTATAAGTTTATTGTGTTTTCTTATGATTTTAGTTTTTGATTTAGATCCTGGAGAGACAATTACAACTATTTCAGTAGGAACAACCATATCAATTGGTACACTTCTATTTATAGTTTTGACATTTGACAAAATCAAGCATTTATAATGAAAAAATCAGATAATTTAAATTAAATTTTGTCATCTAATTACATTAGATGAATATTACTTTTAGAGAGTTTATAAAGTAACTCTCTATATATATATACTGTTGGCATGACAATAATCATTTTCTATATTGTTGGTATGTTCTTGTACTTAATTTCAGAACATATCTATGAGTTTTTTTCTTTCTTTAAACCTTCTCATTCCCTTTCTACAAAGTGGTACAAACTGAATTATCCACCTCTTTTCATACTGGTACTTATGTCTATCTTGTGATAACAGGATAGACATAAGTAACCTTTCCTGCGAATTTGATCAAAAATAGTCTTTTAAATTTATTATATATATGATATTTTGTATTGAATATAATTCTTAACTTTATCTTATGAAGGATTTAGTTATACGTGTCCAGCTCTGTGACCAAGATGTGAAGGATTTTCAATCAACACAACTAAGGTTTATATGGGTTGTTTGTACCATATCACTAATACTCGTTATATTCTTTGATATATCACCAAATAACTTTACTCTTCGCGAAACTTGGAGCTGGGCTATTGTAATGTGGTTAATTATATATGTAGCTTTATTTTTTTGGTTCAAAATGAATCTAAAAAAACTGCTTTCAAAAAATTCAGTCAGTCAATTTGTGCAAACCTATACATTTGCGGCTGATAGCATTTTTATAGAACCAAAATGAGAGAATTTTTCTTCTACTAATACCTGTACTTGGGATAAGTTTTTGAAAATTACTGAAAAAAAGCATTATTTTTACTTATATCTTTCAGAAAGTTGTGTATTTTTAATCCCCAAACGATGCATAGAAAATAAAGAGCAAATTATTGACTTAAAAGCACTCTTCAAAGATAAGCTCGACCCAAAGAAGCTCAAATTACTCAAATAAATACTTACGTTTCTCCAAGATTCAATATATAAAAACTCGGCACTTGACCGAGTTTTTATATATTGAATCTACGTACTCTCTTTATTGGCTCGCAAAACAGTAAAACAACCCATTTCCACCCGTACTTTTGAGATCATTTTGACTACACCCACCTTCAGCTCCTCGAGATCCATGGGATGAGTTCCAAGATTTCATAGCTTCTGAATCATTGATTCCAATTCTATCTGAGTGTCCGGTCATAGCCGATCCAGTACCACTCTTCGTCCAGTTGCCACAAGTGTAATCCTCTGTCGTCAAAAATGCCGTTCCGTCTGGTTGAGATCCTGTGAGAATATCGTGCATATTTGGCTGGTCTCATCTTCCATTTACTATTTCTCCTTTTTCCGTAAGTGCGGTCTGCTTCGTAATATTATTGTTTCCGTGAAGTTCTGCGACATTACTAGCAATAAGCTCACCACGTGCATTCACCCATGGTCCTGTTCCGATGCGATCTCGCGCATTTATAGCTCAAGTTCCTTGAGTACTTAGATAGGCCGACCATTTTTTATCGCCAGCTCCTACACTTTCTGCGAGAGCTTGACAGTGTTTGTCAGCACCTTCAAGTCCTCAGAGATTCGCTCCATTTCAGAGTCAGTTACTCGTTATGAAAAAGCTCATAGTACTTCCTGATTTTGTGTTAATAGGAGCTGGATTTGGAGCTATTTCAGCCACTGGAGCTGGTGCAATAGCGTTATTAGAATTTTGAGAGGTAGTTATTGCCTCACCACATCAAGTAAGAATGAGAGAAGCTGATAAAAATACAAACATGAGCATGTATTTGGGAGATACATGATTTGCATCAGATATTGATTTTTGAAGTGTATACATAGTACGTAAGATAAAGTTATACGTTGTTTTGTAGGACAACTTATAATTCTAATTATTAAGCATCACGAGTCAAAAATATATTCCACTTCTGCAATTTACTTGATATACCTTGTTCCAGTACTTTTTGACTTCCCCAAGCTACAATAAAAGTAATGACTACAGTCGCAGCACTGAGTATCCACCATTCTTGAATCGAAGTGATGGTCTCCTTAAATATACATTGTTGCAAGCCGTAAATCACGAGTGCATGCCACAAATAAATGGAATAGGAAATTTTCGCTATAAACCGAAATACTCCCCACTCAAAAATATGAGCGAGTACTCGAGTAAAGGGTATGAATCCAATAATTCCCGCAATCAGTAGACCCACCAAAGGGAAATGAAAAGGCCCATCAAATGCAGAATACACATAGTCACTCATATCTCGAATATACCAAAGGAATTTCACTAGGAGTCCAACACAGACTACCCAAGCAATATCAAACCAAATTGAAGTTTTTTGAAGGTGTTTCATTCACCAAACCAACCCAGCACCGACTGGTATTCCTAGCAAGAAATGCAACCCAAAAATAAATGGATTATGAGTAGGAAACCATTCTGACATGATGCCAGAAATGACGGGAAATGGGATCTGTTTAAAGGCGAAATGACCGAGTATAAGGAGTCCAGTAATCCCTAAAAGCCCAAGAGGAATATATCTTTTCTGCATATTTCCCAGTAGCCACATCGTCCCAAATACCAAGAGTGAACCTAGGATATCAAAGGAAATATACCAAAGTGGACCATTGATATCAACCGGAAAAAAGGTAACTGGATGTACCCAAGACAGAAAAAAGATTCCCGATACAAAACGTATCCAAGTTTCGAAGGTTCATCCTTGAGTTATCAGTACTAGAATAAAAGTAATCAATAGCGCTATCCAATATATAGGAACGACTCGAATGCACCGTTCGATATAACTCTTTCGAACCGAAGGAAGTGGGGTATTCTCAAAAATCGCAGTCCAGTATCGGATAGATATGCCCGTCCCAGTTAGAATAAAAAAGAAACTCACCGCAATCGTGAGTGTTTCGGTAAATTGATAGATATTCCAATCCCACTTTTCCAGATTTGCTATGGGACGTAGTTGATTGAGGTGATAAAAAATGACACTGAGACAAGCTACAGCTCGAAGACCTGAAAATCAGAAAAAGGGATGTATTGGTTTTGACATACAACGACTACACAAGTGATTTTCCCAGAAAAATATCTGTTTTTTCCAGAAGTTCATCTGCAAAAATATGCTCAAGCTCTTCTAGTTCTTGCTTGGTAAATGCGGAGAGCACCCAATCACTTACCTCAAATCGACTGTCTCTTCCAATCCCAATCTTGATACGAGAAAATGTTTCTGTTCCAAGGGTTTCTATAATAGATTTTATTCCATTTTGACCTCCAGAACTTCCTTTTTCCCGAAATCGAATTTTCCCGAAATCTTGATCAAGATCATCGCTGAGTACGAGGAGATTTTCAGGTGGAATTTTGTAGAAAGTGAGTAACGAGCTTACTGATTTTCCTGAAACATTCATATACGTTGCAGGTTTCAGGAGAAATAGGCGTTCCCCTTGAATCATCCCTTCACTGACTACTCCAAAGTGCTTACTCGCTTCAAATTCTGGAAAATTCAGTTCATTTTGTAAAAAATCTATTGCTAAAAAACCCGCATTATGGCGAGTTTTTTGATATTCTTTTCCAGGATTTCCAAGTCCTACGATACATTTCATATGAGTCTAATGGTAAAGTGAGAATTAATCTCCATTCCCAACAATCACTTTGGCATGTCGAATGACTTTATCACCGAGTTTGTAACCTTTCTCAAATTCAGAAACGATTTGTCCTACAGGCCCTGGTGCTTGACTGAGGGCTTCATGAAGTGAAGGATCGAGTTCATTGCCTATGCTTACAAATGAGCTTACTCCCATACCTTCCAAAGTACGATTAAGACCAGTAGTTGCATGCATAACTCCTTCATACACTGCACTAGTTCGAAATTCTATAGGAGTACCATGAACCACACGATCAAGATTGTCGAGAGTAGGGAGGATTTTTTTGACAAAACTTTCCATAAAAAAACTCGCCATATCTTTACGTTCGCTTTCACTTCGTTTCAAAAGATTTTGATAATCAGCGGTAGCTCGGGAAAGGGCTTCGGTCAGTTTTTGAACCGTTTCAGAATCTGTATTTTCTATTTCATTTTGAGGAAGCTCCGTAGTTTCAGGAATTACTTCATCTTCGTTTTGTTGAGTGTCAGACATAAATTATTTGATTTTCTTTTTAAGGAGTGCGAATTTTTGCCCAAGATCCTTTTTGAGATCTTTTGCGATAGAATCAATCTTTTTTGAAAGAAGTTTTCCTACATCTTCGGATTCAGATTTTACCATTTCCACTAATTCAGAAGTTTCTGCTACTAATTGATCGATAAGTGCTTCTCGTTGATCGTAGAGTTTTTTAATTTCAGCGGTAATTTCATTTTTTTTGAGCTTTCCTTCCTTGATAAGTCGTTTAATTTCTTTATCAGCATCCTTCTTGAAGGCTTCTATTTCTCCGAGAGCTTTGGACTTAATTTCAGCAACTTTTTCTCGATTTTCTAAAGAAAAAATCTTTTGTTCAGCTTCTGTCCATAGATTAGCATGAACATCTTTTATTTCAGTTGTAAGCTCCTCCATATCTTTACTTTTCCCACCTTTACTAAATTTGAGAGCCACAAGAAGACCAGCTGCGTAGCCAAGTCAAAGCATAAGAATATTTCATTTTTTCATAGGAGAGATTGATAGGTAATTGCATATTATCGTAACGTTTTTGAGCAAAAATGCAAGGCATGTTTTTGCATCTAACTAAAATATCTGTTACGATAGAAATATGTCCCTCGATCAATTCAAATTGCTTCTCAACGAAGTTATTCAAAATCAGCTTTCTGATCTGCATATTAGTACCGGAATGGTTCCGTATATTCGGACCAAAGAAGGAGAAATTGTTCCTATTGATAAATTTGAAGTGGTGAGTCTCGATTTGATGCGAGAAATTGCTTCATTTACTTTGCCAGCTGATCGACGTGGAGCTTGGCCAACAGAAAAAGAACTCGATGCTTCTTTTGAGTTTTCTGGACAGCGGTTCCGAGTGAATGCTTACTATGAAACTCGAGGTCCTTCTCTTGCAATTCGAATGATTCGAAAAGATATAGAAACCCCAGAAGCACTCGGTATTCCTGAAGCATTTATCAACTTATTTACGAGAAAACAAGGGCTTATTCTCGTAACGGGACCAACGGGTTCTGGAAAAACGACTGCCTTGGCTTCACTCGTAGAAAAAATCAATCGAGAACGCCGCACGCATATTTTGACGATAGAAGATCCGATAGAGTTTGTTTTTGAATCTAAATTGTCATTGGTCCATCAGCGAGAAATTTCTACTCATACCCACAATTTTGCCAAAGCCATACGAAGTAGTCTTCGAGAAGATCCGGACGTAGTCATGATTGGTGAAATGCGAGATCCAGAAACGATGGCAGCCGCGATAACCCTTGCGGAAACGGGCCATCTTGTGGTCTCCACGCTCCATACGAATGATACCGTACAGGCGATTGACCGAATTGTAGATTCATTTCCTCCTGCATCGCAAGCTCAGATTCGAGTGCAATTAGCTATGTCACTCTCTGGAATCATGAGTCAATCCCTCCTCATGCGGAAAAATGGAAAAGGAAGAGTAGCTGCACGTGAAGTACTTATCAATAATGATGGAATTCGCTCACTCATCATACGAGGAATGACACATCAGATTTACTCTATGATTGAGTTGAGTTCTGAAGAGGGAATGTTTCTTATGGATAAATCACTCGAATCGCTCTATTTGAGCGGAATGATTTCTCAAGAAGTGTTCTTTAGTCGAGTTCGAGATAAGGATGTAGTTCAAGTTCATTTAGATCGTGTATGAGTCAAAAAATAGAAAATACCGCCCTTCCTGAAGTACCAAAATCTACATTTGAGTGACTTCGTAAAGACCTTTCCGTAGCACCGGTATTGGCTTTTTTGGAAAGATTTGATACCTTTGTACAAAAGAAGAAAAAAATACTTACCAAAGGTGAAGTACTTTTTGAACCTGGAGAAAATCCCTACCTATACATGGTAGCATCTGGTGCACTCGGGATTTTTCGTATCAATCCAAGTGGTGAAATAAAAGAGTTAGGTAAGGTATATACGGGTGCCTTTATCGGAGAGGGAATTCTCTCAGATCGACTCACAAAAGAAGTGCAGTCTCAATCCATTACTGAGCATACGATTGTAGTACAGCTTACTAAAGAAGATATTGAATATCTCGAATCTCAGGATCCAGCTATTCTCGCAAAACTCTACAAACATATCAACAATATCACGAGTCTCCGATTGGCAGAGGCGGGTAAAGAGCTCGCTCTTATGTACGAATCTACCCAAAAGTTTCAGGAGTATCAACAATTGGGGCAGAAGGGATTGCTTTCATCACTCAATCATATGAAGGATATATTGAAGCTCGACACTATGCTGATGATTGAGCAACATCCGTACGTTCCAGGGTTACTTATTTACAAATATAATACCAAGTTTCCTTCTGTATGGCCAATGAATCAAAAAGTAGATTCTTCTATTAAGATTACCCCAGGCTTCACGCAGTTAGATCTTTTGACGATTACTCAAGACCAATCCCTCTATATCGAACCTATGTTGGTTGCGGGAGAAACTATTGGCTATTTGGTAGCGGCACGAAAAAAGGATAATACTTTGAGTGATAGTGATATTCGACTTCTAGCACATACTACCCCGATGATTGCTACCATGCTACGAGAAGTGCAATATCAAAAAAATGAAAAGGAAATCATGCTCAAAAATCAGGCATAAGTTGGAAGAAAAATTTGAGGGAGTTTTCTTGACGGTTTTTTTGGTGTATGAACGGTTCCGCATATACTCAATTCATATTTATGACGAAATCTGTTCTTTGCGAAGTGCGAGTTGACCGCCTCAATGAAAAAGGGGTTTTTGTTGCGGAACAAATTCTCAATGTGCTTCATAGTGCACAAGAAGTTCCTGTAAAGCGTTTTTTTGGAAACACAAAAGTAGCTAGCGTGCCATTTGCTTTTGAAATAGCCAATGTTGCGGGAGTTATACGATTCTTTTTTAGTACACCTCAAGAATATTTGGGAATTCTCCAAAATCAGATATATGCACATTTTCCCAATGTTGAATTTCATGTCACAGAAGACTATTTGCCAGATACTCCAGTTCATATAACCGAAATTTCACTCAGTAAGGACTATTTCTATCCACTCAAGATATACACGGATCTCAAAGATCGAAGTGAGAAAGAAACCATCGACCCACTTTCTTCCATAACGAGTGCTTTATCAAAGGCAAATCGGGATACTCCCATCTTACTTCAGATATGTTTTAGTCCAGTACCTGATGAGCTTTGGAAAAACGAAAAACGAATTGAGTTATTTCAATCTCATCGGGCGAATTGGATAAAGAAGCTTCTGATATCGCCGTATGGAAAATTGGTTGATATATTTTTGAAGCCACTTTCACTGGTAGTAAAATTTATCACACTTATCGTACGTGGTACGAGTAGTGGACATGATACGCACGATACTCATTCCGAACATCATTCTGAGCTTGAAGCATTGGTGCTTGAAAAAACAAAAACCTATGGTTTTTGAGTTACTATTCGTGCTGCTACTTTTGTGTCAGATGCTATTCTCGCAAAGGCACTGCTTCGTGATCTCACTAATTCACTCCAAATCCTCAACCGACCCAACGGTAATTCGCTTAAATCAAGTTCGGTAACACAAGCAGGCACTCAGCTGAAACAGCGTACTAATACCCAATCGATGATTCTCAATTCCGCAGAATTGGCAGGACTGGTGCACTTACCGACCATTTATGTGAAATCCCCTGGCATCAATTGGGTTATGACCAAAAAATTTGAACCACCAGCCAATCTTCCCGTTCCACATGGAGAGAATTCTGAAGTCACCCCCATTGGTATGACCAATTTTCGGGGTACTAATACTCCGTTTGGGCTCCTTCCGGGTGACCGAAGACGACATGTGTATGTCATTGGTAAGACGGGTATGGGTAAGTCTACTCTACTCGAAAACATGATTTTTGATGACATCAACAAAGGTCGTGGAGTAGGACTCGTTGATCCTCATGGAGATCTTGCTGAAGCGATTCTTGCTTTCATACCGAAACACCGTACCAATGATGTTATTGTGTTTGATCCATCTGATTCCAAGCACCCAATAGCTTTCAATATGTTGGAACAGGTAATTCCTGAATTGCGACCGATTGTGGCTTCCGGAATTGTTGGAGTATTCAAGAAGATTTTTGGAGAAAGTTGGGGACCTCGACTGGAACATATACTTCGAAATACCGTCATGACGTTGCTCGAAATCCCTGATGCCACGATTATGTCGATTCCCCTCATGCTTACTATGAAATCGTATCGACACAAAGTAGTAAGTAAGATAAAAGATCCCATCCTCAAAAAATTCTGGGAAGCTGAATTTGAAGCCATGGGAAGCTCGGGACAGACCGAGGCATCTGGACCTATCCTCAACAAAGTTGGGCAATTTCTCTCGAGTCCTTTGGTTCGTAATATCGTTGGGCAACCCAAAAATCCGTTCTCCCTTCGTTGGGCAATGGACAATGGAAAAATCGTTATCATAAATCTTTCCAAGGGGAAGATTGGAGAGGATTCTTCTGCGCTTCTCGGAGCCATGATGATTACCAAGTTTCAAATTGACGCGATGAGTCGTGCTGATATTCCCGAAGAGAAACGGCGAGATTTTTACCTCTATGTTGACGAATTTCAGAACTTTGCCACGGATTCATTTGCGACTATCCTCTCAGAAGCT
This sequence comes from Candidatus Altimarinota bacterium, assembly GCA_028687815.1. Classification (GTDB taxonomy): domain Bacteria; phylum Patescibacteriota; class Gracilibacteria; order BD1-5; family UBA2023; genus CAIVSN01. The sequence continues at coordinate 10,825 of JAQTZK010000019.1, forward strand.
CGAAAGTATAAACTCAATCTCGTCATGGCCAATCAGTACATCGATCAGATGAATGAAATGGTTCAGGGTGCGGTCTTCGGAAATGTGGGAACTTTGGTGTCATTTCAGGTGGGAATTCACGATGCTAAGGTGCTTTCTGAAGTTATGGATGATGAACTCGTGAATACGGCCGATCTCATGAACCTACGGAAATATGATATCTATACCAAGCTTCTTATAGACGGAATGCCTTCACCAGCTTTCTCGGCTACCACCTATGCTCCTATTCGAACGAGACTCAATATTCCCGAACAAAAACGAGACGTAGTTACCAAAGTTTCTCGGGAAAAGTACTCCAAGCCAGTAGAACTCGTTGAGAAGAAGATTTTGGAATTCAATCAAAAAATAGTGGAAGACGAAAAGCATTTTAAGGTAGCTGAAGAAGCGTATAAAGAAAAGAAAAAAGAAGAGCGACGTAAGCAGAATGAACATGCCAAGTAGCTCGAATCCCAAAATATTCCTCGCTCAGGTACTTCCTTTTGATGCCTCTCAAGATACCGAATGATACACCTATCGAGTACCAGAGATGCTTTTGAACGATATTACCGTCGGTCAAATGGTGGAAATTCCACTTCGTGATGCTCTGGTTCAGGGGATCGTGGCTCATTTGACAGAAATTTCTGCTCAAGTAGATATTTCAGAAATCAAAGAAATACGAGCGATACTGATAATGACCCCATTGGTTCATGCTCGGCAAATTCAAACCATGCTCGGGTATGCAGAAAAGCATGCGATTCATATTCATAAAGTGGTTTCTCTATTTCTTCCAGCTCCTATTCGCAATCGAGTCTTGAAATATGGATTGGAAATGACAGATATCGCCATTTCATGAGAATCTTCCTGAGAATCTCTATCTCCAGAACTCGTTTTTTTTCCAAATTCTGAGGAGGTACTTCAAGAAACCGCAAAATTATTGGAACAAACCGGTATTGCTGTGATTACGCCAAGTGATATTTTTACGGAAAAAGTTTTAGAAATGTGTACTAAAAACCGTGAAGAACTTGGAATTTTTGATGCTCGTATGACCGAAACAGCTAGATCTAAATTCTGGATTCAAGTGCTTTCGAAAAAATATACTTCTGTAATTTGAACTCGAAGGCTCGTTACATATAATCTCAAGCAGTTTCATACCATCGTGTTTTTGGAAGACACGTTGTTTCGAGAATTGCTTCACTCATTCCACCGATATCATACACTAGAAATCCTTTTGGGATGCCTTCTTCCTCATCAAAAACTCCTGATTTATAGCTCAACCCCCAGCATCGAAACTATGTCGCTCGCTCTCGCAAAAAAAATTAATTTCTCTACCCGATCCTAAATTTATGGAATCAGTCATACATATTTTCCGACGATTGTTCCAAATTTTTCTGAGGAAACTCAAATACTTGGATCGTATTCACTATCTCAAAATAGCATTTGCTGTATTTGGACTTTATATTATTTGGACTACGTTTACGTATACGGTTTTAGAAAATCAATACTATCGTCAATTAGCCGATAAACAACAGACTATTACCGTAAAAAATCCAGTTTCTCGGTGAGCTATTTATTCGAGTAATGACCCAGTAGGTGTATTTTCCACTTCTACCAATCTTCCCGATCTGGCAGTAGATCCACAAGCTCCAGGCGATCGAAAGGCACTCATACAATTTATCACGGATCTTGTGTATTTTGAAAATTGCTCCAGGGAGCGAACCTTGTCGAATACTTGTTTGGATGGGGTTCTTTCATATTTGCGTGAACCACGAGAAGATAATCAAGTCTATACTTCTGAATTTCTCAAAACCAAACTCAAAACTGCTTTGGCTGCGAAAATAGAAAAGCCGTATTTGGATTATGTTTTGCTCAAAGAAAATCTTTCTATTGATGAAATTCAAAATTTTGAAGCCTTGAATATTAATGGAATTTTTCTCGTGTCAGGTAATGCGTATGTTAATCCTACCATAATCACTGACCCTAATTTTGTTTCAGAAAAACTCCAAAGTATTCTGTCTATGCCTAAAGAATCGGTTGATTTCCTTATTAAGAAGCGCCCGATACGGTACGTCAAAATTCTTAAGCGAATGAGTCTACCTGCCAAAGACTATATCGACAGTAAATTGGCTGATGAAAAGGAGGCTATAAAAAAAGGTTTTCTCACTGAAAAAAGTGGTGTCAGTGACTTCCTTATACTTGAACCTAATCCAACTCGATTTTATCCAGAAAAAAATCTGGGGGGTCAAATTATTGGTTTTGTCGATAATGACGGAATTGGGAGATACGGTATAGAATCATATTTTCAAGATTATCTTCAGGGACAAGAAGGAGAACGCCAAACGAGAAAAGATGCTGCAGGAAGAACCATTGGAGGGTATAACCTCTCTGAGAAAAAAATGGTGGGTGGAGCGGATATCAAGCTCACGATCGATAGAAATATTCAAAAAGAAGTTACTCGATTGCTCAAAGAAGGAGTCGAAACTTTCCGTGCGAATAAATGATCGGTCGTGATTCTAGATCCAAAATCTGGAGCTGTGATTGCTATGGCAAACTATCCAGACTTTGATCCAAATACCTTTGGAGATGTCTATGAACTCGAAAAAGTAAGCTACGCCAAATACCCGAGACCAACATTTGATCTCATGGGAATGCCAGTTTTTGTGGAAGACAGTATTGCAGGAAAAGAATACACATATCTGGGTAAAAAAATTCTACTCCGACAAGCCACTGATAATGAACTGGGCAATGTAGCCATAGTAAAGTACAAATTTAAAAACAATTTTGGACCAGGCGTGTATCAAAATGATGCGATTTCTGGGTTGTATGAGCCAGGTTCGGTATTCAAGGCGATTACCACGGCGGTGGGTATCGATACTGGAGATATTAAACCAACCGATACCTATACTGACAAGGGATTTGTAAAGATCGATAAGTATACCATCAAAAATGTCTCCAAAGAGTGTATTGGGCGACATACCTATGCTCATGCTCTTGACTGGTCATGTAACGTAGGAATGATCGATATTGCTCAAAAAATCGGAACCTCGTTGTTTGATAAATATATTCAAGATTTCTGATTTTGAGCTAAGACGAATATTACCCTAGAAGGAGAAACCTACGGTCGACTTCCGGGTTATGAAAAATGGTCAAGAACGGACTTGTTTACGGCGTCATTTGGACAAGGATTGATTACGGCAACTCCACTACAAATGGCAGCAGCTTACGTGGCTATTGCCAATGGAGGAATATATTATGAGCCATATATCGTCGACTCTATCATTTTTAGTGATGGTCGTGTGGCTCAAAATAGTCCCAAACCACTGCGTCGAGTTATCAAAGAAGAAACTTCAAAAAAAGTCGTAGCGATGCTTACTGAAGGAGCCACGATAGGATTTGCAAAAAAGGGAAGTGTAGAAGGGTATGATGTCGCTGGTAAAACCGGAACTTCTCAGATTGCTACCCGTGGAGTGTATGAAACAGGAGGTCCGGGACAT
>JAQTZK010000020.1 GCA_028687815.1 Candidatus Altimarinota bacterium
CAGTAGGAATCATACCACTTACTGCTGAAGTAGTGGTAAAGTGTCAAAATTTGGATAAGTCCTATCAAAGCGAGAAGCAACTTCGTGAATTTACTCAGGATGAGGTGCCACCTAATCCATTGTCGTGGCCGGTTGACCCTAGGTATATTTCTGCATATTACCAGGATGCTGATTACTTTGATTCTGTAGGAAGTTCTCATGATGGTATAGACATTCCCGTGGATCAAGGAACAGAAATCAAAGCACCCATGCCAGGATATGTGTATTTTGTAAATCCACCAACCCCAACAGGATACGGATATTTTGCTATTAAACATCCCAATGGATTTGTGACGGTTTACGGACATGTAAGTGAAATTAAGGTAGAAAAATTTCAAATGGTTCAGGCAGGAGAAGTTATTGGACTTTCGGGTGGTGCGCCAGGAACTCCTGGTGCTGGAGTGATGACCAGTGGTGCACATCTTCATTTTGAAGTTTGGCTCAATCGAGAAACCGTTGATCCACTTCGATACCTTGATGCTACGTATCTTAGATATGAAACTTTGAGCAATAAATATAAATACAAATTTATTGAAGATTTACGTCGTAGATACGGATATATGGCGAATACGTCAAAATATGAAACTTTTGTAATTCGAGGTGAAACTGAAATTGAACGACAAAAATATTTACTAGAAACCTATGCAGCTCCGAACTTCCGAGATTGGCATATATGGACGGAAGAAGCGGTAGGAGCAAAATTGGATCCGAGTTTCCTTATGTGTATTGGACTGGCTGAAACAGGGCTAGGAAGAAATCTCAAAACAGCATTTAATGTAGGGAATATAGGAAATACTGATTCCTGAGCTACTTCAGAATTTATTTCGGCTCGTGATGGTATTTATTGGATGGGGAAGACTTTGAACAACAAATATCTTGGAGAATATCAACGAATTAGCGATCTCTCACGATGGGGAAATAAAACGGGGTCTATCTATGCTTCAAGCCCAAAGAATTGGCATGAAAATATGGTACGATGTCTATCTACGCTCAAGGGTCGATTTGTGGAAGATAGTTATCTATTCCGACTAGCTCCCGAGGAAGATGTAGACAATATCACATTTTCGTCAAATACCTGAGTGGCTTCAAATGGACAGACAAGTTTTTCTGGTAAAGTTGTACGCGAAAAGGCAACACTCGTAGAGGTTAAATAACTTTCAGTATATGATATTCACACTTCAAACAAAAAATTCCATAGCAAAGATAGTGGTACTCTTATGGATTGTATGTCTTTTGGCTGCATCGCTTGGAGTTATTCGATTTGCTATTTCATTTGATATTAATTGATATTTTCTCCTTCAAGGTGAGGCGCAATTTACTCCACCTATTGTACTCGAAATGAAGATTATTTTATTGATGCTTGCCATAAGTATGATGGGAGGAGTTTCTTTTCTTATTAAGGATTTCTATGTTGCCAATAAAAGAGCCAATCTCTATGATATAACCTATGCTGACTATGTCGCTGGTCGTATTAATTTTGAAGAATTTAATAGGTTAATTAGTGTAGAGACCTATATGGGTCGGTTTAATCATACATGGATATATTGGTTTTTTATTCAGCCTATCTTATCAAGTTTTCTTGGACTCATTGCCTTTGCCATTGCGAGAAGTGGGCTGGGGGTATTACAAGGGGCGAGTGCTGTAACTTCAGATATTTCCGTACAAAATGTTTATTTATATGCGGTCTTTACTTTCTTGGCTGGGTTTTCTAGTCATAAGTTTATTGCCTGGTTGGATCGTTTGGCGGATAAAATATTTAGTGCTACGCTTCCAGAAAAAGTTCAAGATCAAAAAACTATGGTGCAACAAACAGCTACCATTGATCGAGTAAATCTCAAGGATACCATAGTTCCAACAAATGTCTTACTAGATGGGGTTGATTCTCCTGCTAAAAGTGACAAAATAGATACTAATTCAACGGTAACTGGATTTGAAACTATCAAGCTTGATACCGTAACTTCCACAACCAACCTTCCAAAACCAGGTATGAAATCTATTCGATAATTTACTTTTATGTATCCAATAAAAACTCCCGCACCCTACCACCCAGATTTCCTTGAAAAACTTGGAAATATCTATACGACGGTATATCTTGGTAATTATATATTTTGAGATTTTGAAGAGGGGGGTGGAAGTCATCCAGGGGTAGATATTGTACCAATGACGGTCAATGATTCTGTGTATGCGGTACTTGCTGGTCAAGTACTCGTATCGCAATCAAATCCAAGTGAGGGGAATTATGTGGTAATACGACATGATGGTGTAAAAAATCATGTTACAGGCAAGGTAGGAACTTACTACTCCTGCTACCTTCATCTTTCTGAACTATCTGTAGTCAAAGATCAAATAGTAGCAGAAGGTGATATTATTGGAAAAACGGGGAGTACTGGGCAATCTACCGGTGAACATCTCCATTTTCAGATTGATACAGCTGAGGCTCCATTTCATCCCTATTGGCCATTTAGCTTCAAGGAGGCACGAGATCTCAACCTTGGCTTCATGGAAGCAGTAAATAAAGGATTAGGTATTGAAAATGCGCGAAAATATACAGTTAACCCGTTGATGTTTCTTGGGGAAGTGAGTACTGGGGCTGTTGTAGCAAAAAAACCAGTGACTCCAGCGATAGAAAAGCCGCCTGTTGTAGTAAATACGGCGAGTAATACGGTAGTGACAAATGATAAAAATATAGCATCGGCAACTTTTCCTTGATCTATGCCATTTGCTGATATTCTTCCATCTAATCGTTTTCTTGATGCTATTTCGTATCTCAAACACGAAGGAATCATAAGTGGTCAAGGAGGAAACTTTTCACCCAAATCAAATGTCACTCGGGGTGAACTCCTAAAAATGGTACTTCTTGCTGGAAAGCTTCGACTTGCCGATAGTACTACCACTCAATTTTCTGATGTGCCACTCGGAAGTTCATTTCTTACTTATGTCAACACTGCCGTTGCGCTTAAGGCAATTTCTGGCTATCCTGATGGTACCTTTCGTCCCAATAATTCTGTCACTCGTGCTGAAGGACTCAAAATTGTCCTAGGTGTGATGCAAGTACCATTGGATACGGTCGAGGGGCCAGTGTATATCGATGTTTCCAAATCTGATTGGTTTGCTCCACAGGCACTTTGGAACCGAGATCATGATATTTTACAAGCAAAGAATTCGAATTTTTTACCAAACGCACTTTTAACGAGAGAAGAAATCGCTGGAATTATTTTCAAAGCGGTTAAAAACTAACGGTCACTTGTATGAACGAAGGAATTCTTCGTTTTCAAATGGATACTCAGGACCGTATATTCTGAAGTATTCTCAGAATATCAGAAAATTACTTTTAAAATAAAAACGAGGATATCAAATAAATATCCTCGTTTTTTTGAAGTGAATTTTTACATTCCAGGAAGATTGAGTCCCATAGAGCCCATTACTGATTTCATTTTTTCTGCAGCAATTTCTTGAGATTTCTTGAGACCCTTATTGATAGCTTCTGTTGAAGCCTTTTCTAGTCGAGCAGCATCTTTGAGAATATCAGTATTTTCAATAGTGAATTTGATAACTTTCATTTGCCCATCTATAGTTACTACTACCCCATCTACTTCTGCTTCAATATGAATGTTTGAGAGTTCTTCTTGAATTTTTTGTGCTTCTTGTTGAAGCTTGAGGAGTTCTTGTGCTTTGGTAAAGTCCATAATATTAGGTTAAAAAACGAGACAAAGTATAGATGGAGTTCTGTTTTTTGCAAATGTTGAAATGGTATGATATTATTTTGAAGTATTATTTATTTTACATTTCCTATGGGTTTCTTTGATATGGGTGGATCTTCCTCTACCCCTGTTGCTAGCACGGCTACTACAGAACCAGTTTCTACTGACACAGCGATTTCGTTTGATTCAAGCGATGTGCTGATGATTGATGATTCAAATGTGATTTCGTTTGATGCAAACGAAGGTATTGCTTCGCTTCCAAATACTGCTTGAGAACTTTTTCAAGCTCCAGAAGTAGAACCATCAGCAATTTCATTTGATGCACCAGTAGTATCAGAAGCAACACTCGATTCAGGTTTCTCACTTTTTTCCAGCAACGAATCGGTTGCCGCTGAAACACCTACCTTCAATTCTCCTGTTTCTGACTTTGACTTTGTGACTGAGACTTTAGCGGGAGAAGCTCGAGATGATGCATCTCATGCAGAACCAATGGCCTCCATGGAGGTAGAAATGTCTCCAACAGCGGAAGTTGCTGTGATTGCTCCTGATGTAACTCCCGTAGCACAAGATGAAATTGTTGATGCAGAAAGTACACTTATTAAAGCAATTGCTGAACTTGAAGCTAATGCATCAAAAATTCAATCTAAAGTAGATGCCGCATTCGAGCAGGAAGCAGCGCTTCTTGAAGAAAAGGCAAATAAGGAGGAGGCTCATAAGCTCGCTATGGAAGCTCTTCAAGCTGCAGCAGAGTCAGCCAGAAAAACAGCTTTGGAAATCCAAAAATCTGGAGAACGAACTTTGGAACTTAAGAAACTTTTTGAAGCACAATTGGTGTAATCCTGATTCCATTTTTTCTGTATTATTCGACTTTTTATGACTGAAACAACCATTCCAACGCTAGAGAGCATACTCGCACACGCTATCAAAATTTCTGCTTCTGATATTCATATTACCGAATGACAGCATTTGGGATTTCGTATTCATGGCGAACTAGGAAAACTTACACAAGCTCCCAAGCTAGAAACTCCTGCAATTAAAAGTCTTGTACATGAGTTATTTCATGGAGATCCAGAAAAAATTGAACACTTTGCTACCAATCGAGATGCTGACTTTGCGTACGTTTCTGCTGATGGAACACCATTTCGTATCAATGGATTTTATAAACTTGGAAAGGTAGGGTTTGTCATGCGACGAATTGAACGTGATGCGAAGAATATGGAAGATCTAGGGCTTCCTCCGGGGGTATCAAAGCTTCTGACTGCAAAGCAAGGACTATTCCTCATTACTGGACCGACGGGTTCTGGTAAATCAACTACCATGGTATCGGTGATTGATAAAATTAACGAACAACGACGAGAACATATTATTACTATTGAGGATCCGATAGAGTTTATTTTTAAGGATAAGAATTCGATCTTTAGTCAACGAGAGGTAGGGCGAGATACGAATTCTTTTGTATCGGCCATTCGTGCTGCTATGCGTGAAGATCCAGACATTGTCATGGTTGGGGAAATGCGAGACAAGGAAACAGTAGAAGCGGCGATGAATTTGGCGGAAACGGGACATTTGGTATTTTCTACGCTTCATACTTCTGGTTCAGTACAGACCATCAATCGACTCATACAGTTTTTCCACCCAGATATCCAAAATCAAGTACGAGTGCGTCTGGCGGATTCACTTCTTGGAGTACTCTCACAGCGATTGGTACCTAAGGCAGAAGGACATGGTCGAGTAGGAATTCATGAGCTCATGTTTATTACTCCAGCGATCAAAAACCTTATCAAATCAGGAGATCTCGTACAAATCAACAATAATATTGAGCTTGGCTCTCAAGAGGGGATGATTCCTATGCGTAACTCGGCCGATAAGCTCCGAGATGCTGGTATCATCAAGGAGGAAGACTATATCGGATACTTTACCAACAACGAATAATCAAAAAACTCACCACTGGAAGAAGTGGTGAGTTTTTTTGTGTATTCTCGTATTTACTTGAGATTGGTAATGGATATTATTAATGGACTACCAGTTGGCGATTTCATTACCCAGTACTATGCTTCGAATTTACAAAATACTTTTGCTCATTGTTTTGATGGGGTTGACTATGCTTCCTTTTGGAGCAAGTGCGGGGGTTCAGGCTATACCTGGAGCAGGGGAGTTGAGCGGAGTATCTATGAATACTTTTGGGTGAGCAGGGGATACCGCTTGACAAAAAGTAAGTTCTGCTGCTTTTAAGATGCTCACCACTGCCAAGGTTATCCTCAATGGAATTGCCGTAATATATATAGTATACATTGGAACGATGATGATTATTGCGTTTGGAGATGATGGGGAGCTTTCCAAACAAAAAAAACAACTGATGTATGCGCTTGTCGCTTTCTTGTTTGTCAATATTCCGGGCCAAATTTATAATATATTTACCGCAAACCGAGATACGGGTCGAGATATATCTGGGGCTGCGGTTACTTCAGGAAGCTTTAATAGTCCTACTTCCAATAGCAGCTCTAATATTTTTGTGAGTTTTGACTTTTGGAATAGTACCGTGGAAAACGGAGTACTCTGATTTGTCAGAGTGGCAGTTATTGGACTCGCGGTTTTTTACTTTACTCTTGCGGGATTCAAGCTTCTAGTCTCCTGATGAAATGAAGATACTCGGAAGGCTGCAAAAAGCCAAGCACTGTATGGATTTTTAGCGCTCGTGTTTTTGGGAGTAATTCAGGTGTGGGTGTCAGTGGTATACTCAGGTGATATATCAGGCAAAGGACAGAGTCTCTTTGCTTCTCTTGCCAATTTGGCACTCTTCTTTGCGGGACCTACTGCTATTTTCTTTTTGACGCTGGGGGCTTGGTATTATATTACTTCTGCCGGGGATGAGGAAAAGGCCAAGAAAGGGAAATCGATCGTGATCAATACATTTATTGCAGTGATTATTCTTATTGCGAGCTATACCTTCTTGAAAGATTTGGCGGACTTTACGATATAAATTGAGTCATGGTTTTGCCGTGATAGGCGACCACATTACTGTTTGATTTGAATTCTATGGCTATATATTGACTGTCTTGATCGGATTTTTGTTCATAATAGTTGACGGTGATATGACAATCATTTCCAAGATTTTTTTTCAAAAAGGCTATAATTTTGAACTCATTCTCCCTACGTTTTGAAGAGAGATATATAAATGCATAATTTTTAGCCGTACGCCTATCTTGTGTATTTAAGCAAGTAGATATAGCATTAAGATGCTTTTCCAGCATAAATGGTGGAAAGTGAGATAGTTGTGCTGAATCTTGAGACCAAATGGCTATGGCGGTACATCCATTCAATTTTTCGGTAGTTAAAATTTGAGAAATTTCACTAGATTCTCTCGTGATTTGCTCAACTTGAAATAGAGAAACTTCCGTAACTTTTCCAACAACTCCATTTTTTTCGAGATAGTCTGCCATAGTCAGAGATGTCTCATTTTTTACCTCATCTTGTGCGCCTATATTGACTGAATCAACATGCATTTTTGTTTGTCTTTGTACTATATCCAGATCCTTCTCAGAAGATACACCTATATCTACCGTAGGCAATATTTCATTGAAAAAATTGGTCAATACTCAAGTATGGTTCATAAAAATCTAATTAACTAAGTTTAGAATTGATGATTTCTTATATCGATATAGTACAGGGAGTTGTTATAATTAGCAATTATCAAGTTCCCATTGAATACTCTACGTAATTCATATACTAAAAACTGAATCAATGAAATGTCTATATTAGACGATATACTAGTCTTTTCTTCCATGAATACGGTACCGAATATAAAAATCTGACTGAGAAATAATGCGTTCCGTTTTGATGAGCTTTCTTCTCAGCCTGGAGTTACGAGTCAAGGTGAGGTGTTGTGTCCTCCTCCCAAACCAGAAACTGGTTATGAGGCAGCTGGATTCTCGGAGAATAATCGTAATTTTATGTCGCTTACCAGATTGGTGGGAGATATTGGCGAACGAGTTCTTCATTCACTACTACCGGGATCAAGTATGACGGGCACTGATTCATCGTATGATCTTCAAATGCCTTCTGTTATACAACCAAGTGAAAAGGTCCTTATAGAAGTAAAAACTGCACAAGATAGAAATCGTGGTGTTATACGAACGAGCCAGATAGAGCGCTATAGAACGAGTGCGGATGCCACGAATATTTACTATGCGCAACTGTTTTATCGAATGAAACATGGTGGTATCCCATCGCAATTTAATAATCAAGCATTTGAAGAGAATTTCTTTCCTTTGTGTATTTATATTTTCCCAATCTCGTTCATTATCTATCTCGTAAATACGATACACCCGACTGGTCAAAAAAAATCAACACAGTTCTATGGACTTACTCATCACCGTGCGAGAAGTCTATTTGGACTTATGTATGATGAAGGGTTGTTTGTGGAAGAAATGCAAGAACGATTTCGGTCTGAGATTTTTACGACCGTGCAACTCAAGCAAAATCCTGAAGCGAAACTACATATTGTAGATCATAAAAATACTCCTCATATTTTGGGGAAGATAATCATGGAGTAGGTATGAATGAAATATAGAAATGGAGTAGGTAATACTATGGAGTTAGTGTTCTAATTCATTCAAAAAAACAACCCATTCACGGGTTGTTTTTTTGTAATCAACTTCTTTAATCTAATTTATACCTTGTCATACGCTTCCACGATTGACTCATCACGAGCCGCTCGAGAGTACGGAGATTCAAATTCAAGGTCTACGTCATTGCTTCCGAAGTATTCCCCGATATTTCGGTTGTTCTCGAAATATTCGAGGGTTGGAATAAGTCGTCCGATAATAACATTTTCCTTGAGTCCTTCAAGTCGGTCAATCTTCTTTGCGGTAGAGGCATCAACGAGCACTCGAACTGTTTCTTGGAACGATGCCGCTGATAGCCATGAATCCGTGAAGAGAGAAATCTTCGTGAGTCCAAGGAGGAGTCGAGTACCGATAGCCTCGGTTTTTCCATCCTTTCCAAGAATCGCGTTTTCTTTCTTGAAGGCAATAATATCAACGATATCACCAGGGAAGAATGAGCTGTCTCCGGCATTGGTAATCTTGATCTTGGAGAACATTTGTCGAACAATAAGTTCGATATGCTTTGAATTTACGGTTTGTCCTTGTGAGGCGTAAATTTCCTTGATGTCGTTAACAATGTAGAGCTCCGTTTCGATTGGGCCAGCCAATTCCATAAGGGTATGGATATTGATATGACCTTCCGTAATTTTTTCTCCAAGTCGTACCCTAGCCCCCTCATTTACGAGAAGATTCTTAGAAGCATCAACCTTGTACTCGATCGTACGTGGTGCTTCGTCCTCAATTACGATACAGAGTCCATCGATTCGTTTTACCACACCATCATGGAGGGCATTTACTTTTCCTTTGGTTTCCTTTGACTTAGCAATGACTTGCTTGAAGAGTACCTTGTCTCCCACCTTAACTGTAGCTTTGAAAGATTCATCAGCAAAGAAATGATCGTAGGATTCGATTCGATTGGCTTGAAGCGTAATCGTAAGTTCTTTTCCTTCATATCGAATTCCGGTGATTTCTCCATCAATTTCTGCAATAACAGCTTCATGTTTTGGATTTCGTGCTTCGAGAAGTTCTTCAACTCGAGTCAAACCTTGAGTAATGTCACCTCCTTCTTTTACAACTCCTCCCGAATGGAACGTTCGCATGGTAAGCTGAGTTCCTGGTTCTCCAATGGATTGTGCGGCAATGATTCCGACTGGGGTTCCGAGTTCGGCAAGTCGACTCGTACCAAGGTCAAGACCATAACACTTTTGACATACTCCTTCTTCGGTTTCACAAGTAAGAATAGATCGTACACAAACAGAATCTACCTTACCTTCGTTGAGAACGGTAATGAGTTCCTTGTCTACGAGACTTCCTGCCTCTGCTACTACCTTACCACCAAGAACCACGTCTTTGGCGAGGAATTTTCCAACAATCTTGTCTTCGAAACTTTCTCGGAACACGGACTTAGAAGTATCTCGGAAGATTTCTTCGAAGTGAACCGTGTGACAGTCGTTTTCTCGGATAAGAATATTTTGTGCTGCGTCAACCAATCGTCGAGTCAAGTAACCTGATTGAGCGGTTTTGAGAGCCGTATCAGCCTTACCCTTACGTCCCGAATGCGTGTTGATGAAGTATTCCAGTACCGAAAGACCTTCCTTATAGTTCGCCTTGATTGGAAGCTCGATCGTTTTTCCGGTTGGTCCGGCAACGAGTCCCTTCATTCCACAAAGCTGAGTCAAGTTACCCCAGTTTCCTCGGGCTCCAGAATCAATCATGTTAAAGATAGAGTTCTCCGGAGTATAGTAAGGTTTCAATGCCTTTTCAATACTACTCTTGATAGCTGACCAAACCTTAACGGATTGCTCATATCGTTCTCTTTCTGTCATGAATCCATTCCAGTGAGCTTTTTGAATTCCCTTGATCTTGTCTTCTCCGATCTTCACGAACTCGTCTTTTTCTTTTGGAGCTACCATGTCATTCTTGGAAATAGAAAGTCCAGAGTGAGTTGCGTATTTGAAACCAATATTTTTGATACGGTCAGCAAAGTAAGCGGTAGGTTCAGAACCAAGAAGAATAAAGGCTCGTGAAAGGAGTTTCTTAAGTCCATTCTTTCCGAGAGTCTCATTGATGTACCCGAGCTCTACTGGAAGAATTTCATTGAAGAGAACTCGACCGAAGGTAGTATCCATCAATACTCCACCAACTCGAATCTTAATAGGAGTTTGAAGCTTGATAACGTCATTGTCGTAGGCATTTTGTGCATCGTTGGTATCAGCAAACGCGAGTTTTGCTTCTCCCGGTGCGATTTTTGTAAGGTAGTAACATCCAAGAATCATATCTTGGGCTGGTGCTACGATTGGTTCTCCATTACTTGGATTGAGCATGTTCTTGGACGTCACCATAAGGTTTCGTGCTTCAGATTGTGCTTCGTCCGTGAGAGGAAGATGAACCGCCATTTGGTCTCCGTCAAAGTCCGCATTGAACGCCACACAACAAAGTGGGTGGAGTTGGATAGCTTTTCCTTCGATAAGAACTGGTCGGAATGCTTGGATACCGAGACGGTGAAGCGTTGGAGCTCGGTTCAAAAGAACGTGCTTTCCTTCGATCACTTCATCAAGACAGTCCCACACCTCCTTTCCTTTCTCTTCGATGATTTTTTCCGCGTGCTTCACGTTGTAGGCAATTTCTTTTTCAATCATTTTTCCGATAACGAATGGTTTGAAAAGAATCAAAGCCATTTGCTTAGGAAGTCCACACTCGTTCATTTGGAGGGTTGGTCCAACGACGATAACGGAACGACCTGAGTAGTCGACTCGTTTTCCGAGCAAGTTCTGTCGGAATCGTCCTTGTTTACCCTTGAGGATGTCAGCGAGCGACTTAAGCTTCTTCTTGGTAGCAGTAGTGTAACCAGGTCGATTTGATCGAACGTCACCATTGATGAGCATGTCGACCGCTTCTTGAAGCATTCGCTTTTCATTCTTGAGGATAACTTCTGGAGCTCCGAGTTCCATAAGTTTTCGAAGTCGGTTGTTTCGGTTGATTACTCGTCGGTAGAGGTCATTGAGGTCAGATGACGCAAATCGTCCTCCATCAAGCTGAATCATTGGTCGAAGGTCCGGAGGAAGAATCTGGATCGCCTCAAGAATGAAGTGTTCTGGTTTTTGGTTTGATTTGAAGAGGGAAGAGGCGAGCTTCAATTTTTGAAGAATCTTCTTCACCTTTGACTTTGGAGCGGTTTTGAGCTCAGTTTGGTGAATATTGATGAAGTTTCTCATATCAATTCGCTCAAGAAGCGTTTTGATATGTTCGGCACCCGTACCTCCTTTGAAAACGTGAGGGAACTTATCGTACATAATTCGATAGTCGAGCTCACCAATAACGGTAGAAACCTTGAGATCCTTGAGAAGTTCCTTGAGTTTTGCGTATTCAGCATCGAGGGCATCAATTTGCCCAGTGAGCATTTTTTCGAGGTCAGCATAGGCTTTCTTCGCGAGTTTCTTTTCTTCTACTTGAAGATTGGCTTCAGAAAGTTCCTTTTGAATCTTCTTTTGAAGTTCTACTTTGGAAGTCTTGTAGGCATTTTCGAGATCAGAAATCGCTTCAGTTCGCTTGTCGTCGTATACTTCAGTAATAATGTAACTTGCGAAGTAGATAACTTGCTCAAGTTTCTTGATACTAATATCGAGAAGAAGACCGATTCGTGAAGGAACGGATTTGAGGTACCAGATATGAACTACTGGCGCAGCAAGCTCAATATGACCGGTTCGTTGTCGTCGAACTTGAGAAGTAGTTACTTCTACTCCACATCGTTCACAGATAACTCCCTTATATCGGATACGCTTGTATTTTCCACAAGCACATTCGTAGTTTTTTCGTGGACCGAAGATTTGTTCACAGAAGAGTCCTCCTCGTTCTGGTCGTTGTGTTCGGTAGTTGATAGTTTCAGAAATCAACACTTCTCCATAAGAGAGTGATCGAACTTCTTCCTTGGAAGAGAGTCCAATGGAGATACCTGCGAGGTTATCGAGGGTCTTTCCTTGCGTGATATCTTGCTTCCCCGCGTGCTTTCCGATTTGAGAATAGTCGGTAATGCGATCGTTGAGGAAGTTGTCGAGATTCTTGTCTGGCGGGAACATAAACGATAGTAAATTAATTTTTTGGAATTGTTTTTTCTTACTCTCATTGAGAATAGGGGTTGACTACTCGGTCTCTTCTTCTGCAGAACTGGTCACTTTTTCTCCATCTTCTCCAGTAGCTTCAAGAGTTGGAATATCAACTTCCACATCGAATTGTCCTTCGAGTTTTTCGAGTTCCATGTATCGATCGAATTGAGTCCGTTCTTCTGTTTCCAAAGCCGGTGCATCCATCAGGTCAATCTTGAGATTGAGGGCCTGAAGTTCTCGCAAGAGAACGTTGAATGATTCTGGCATATTTGGTCGTCGGATTTGTTTCTGTTTGACGATAGCTTCGTAGGATTGTGCTCGACCATTGATGTCGTCAGATTTGATCGTCAGCATTTCCTGCAAGATATTCGCCGCTCCGTATCCTTCGAGTGCCCATACTTCCATTTCTCCAAGACGCTGTCCTCCATTTTGTGCCTTACCTCCAAGTGGTTGTTGAGTAACCATAGAGTATGGACCAACCGAACGCGCGTGGATTTTGTCTTCAACGAGATGATGAAGCTTGAGCATGTACTTCACTCCCACCATTGTTTTTTCTTTGAATTTTTCTCCAGTTCGACCATCGAACAGTTGAACCTTTCCATCGTTTGGTTGACCAGCGAGATCCATAAGCTCACCAATTTTTTCAACAGGAATACCGTTGAGAATAGGGGTAGCTACCTTGATTCCGAGTTTCTTCGCTGCCATACCCATGTGAGATTCAAGAATCTGACCGATATTCATACGAGAGATAACTCCGAGTGGATTGAGGATGATATCAACTGGGGTTCCGTCTTCCATAAATGGCATATCTTCGATAGGAG
This sequence comes from Candidatus Altimarinota bacterium, assembly GCA_028687815.1. GTDB lineage: Bacteria > Patescibacteriota > Gracilibacteria > BD1-5 > UBA2023 > CAIVSN01. The sequence goes on from JAQTZK010000020.1 coordinate 13,269, forward strand.
CAATTCGTGAAACGATACCCTTATTTCCGTGTCGTCCAGCCATCTTGTCTCCTACTTCGATCTTCCTGGTTTGAGCTACGTGGACTTTGACTTGTTTGAATACTCCAGTAGCGAGATTGTCACCTTCTTCACGACGAAGAATGTGGACTCCGATCACCTTTCCTCCTGATCCAGAAGGAAGTACGAGAGAAGAATCTTTTACATCTTTGGATTTGTCTCCAAAGATAGCTCGAAGGAGACGTTCTTCTGGAGAGAGTTCGATTTCTCCCTTTGGAGTTACCTTACCTACAAGAAGATCTCCTCCTTGCACAAAGGCTCCGACTCGGATAATTCCATCTTCATCGAGATCCTTCAATTTGTTTGGAGAAATATTTGGAATATCGTTGGTAGTTTGCTCAGGGCCAAGTTTGGTTTCTCGAACATCCATTGTGTACTCGTTGATATGAACGGAAGTATAATAGTCTTCCTCCATGATTCGAGAACTGATGATAATCGCGTCCTCAAAGTTGTAACCACCCCAAGGCATATACGCCACTACGAGATTTCGTCCGAGGGCGAGTTCTCCGTTATCGATAGATTGACCGTCAGCGAGGATTTGACCAGCTCGAACCGAAGCTCCAGTAGTTACCTTTGGCTTTTGGTGGATGAT
>JAQTZK010000101.1 GCA_028687815.1 Candidatus Altimarinota bacterium
CGGCAATCGCTGAGAATATCGGAGATAAACGCGCATAGTCCTCGGAAGTACCTCCGGGCATGATACTTGGACCGTGTAAGGCACCTTCCTCTCCACCAGAAACGCCACATCCCATAAATCGAATTTCTTTACTTTCGAGATACTGGGCACGTCTCGTAGTATCCTTATAGTAAGAATTTCCACAATCAATAATACAGTCATGGGGATCAAGATAGGGGAGGAGTTCCTCTATCACGGCATCCACAGGTTTTCCCGCTTGTACCATGACGATAATTTGTCGTGGTTGAGCTATCGAGTTCACCAACGCTTTGATGTCATAGGCACCAGTGAGGTGAGTATTGCCGTGTTCTTTGATAAAACTTTCTGTTTTTTCAGGAGTTCGGTTATACACTACGATATCAAACCCACGAGAGGCAATATTTCGAGCCAGATTCGCTCCCATAACGGCGAGTCCGATAAGTCAGATTTGAGAAGTTTTCATGTGAGAATGGCAAAAAAGTTGAGTTATATTTAGTAACTGAACATTCTACCAGTGAGCAACAATAATACAATGGGAATTTGAAAAATGAACCCAAGAATTCATAAAATTATTCTCCTACCACTTTCATCGAAACAATCACTACATCATCCGCTGGAACATCATCATGTCCACCTCGTCTCCCTGTTGATACTTTTTCAATAGCATCGATTACTTCCGTGCCTTCAGTTACACGACCAAAAACTGCATATCCCCAACCTTGACCTCCGGGTGAAGTATAGTTGAGAAATCCATTGTCGACCGTATTGATAAAAAATTGAGAACTGGCTGAGTGTGGGGCATTGGTGCGCGCCATGGCGAGAGTATACTTGAGATTTTTGAGCTCTAGACTTCCTTCATGATTGATGGTAGGGCGAGTCGTTTTCTCCGTCATTCCGGGCTCAAAACCACCAGCTTGAATCATAAATTTTGGAATTACTCGATGAAAAATAACCCCATCGTAAAAGCCTTCTCTTACATATCCGAGAAAGTTTTCTGTGGTCTTTGGAGCTTTGATATCTTCGAGTTCGATGGTAAAATTTCCGAGGGAAGTGGTAACGAGTACTTGGGTCATGGTAAACAAATGAAAAATAGGAATTCAACCAATAAAATGGTCTTCTTTTGGGCATTGTAAAAGAAACATATTTTTTTGCGAGAGAAATTGCAGGCGAGTTGGATATTTTTCGTAATTTTTTCGTAAAAATTCCTTTGAAGTTCATTTTCTCAAAAATATACTATGAATCCTGTTTGGTTCTTTGGTAAAATCGATATACTTCCCCAAGTTATTTTTTCAAAAATCTTTCTATGCAGGTTCGTATCAAAACTTCACACGCTACCCCTCCAGAATACAAGACTCCTGGGGCTTGCGCCTTTGATTTTCAGGCTTCGGAAGAAGTGACTTTTGCTCCAGGGGAGTGGAGGCTTGTTGATACAGGAACGGTGGTACAAACACCAGTGGGATATGTTTTGTTGACCGCACCACGATCGGGAACTTTCAAGAATTATGGACTCATGCAGGTCAATTCAGTAGGAATTATCGATCAGGATTACTGTGGAAATACCGATACAGTAAAATTCCCGTACATGAATATGAGAAAAGAATCGGTAACTATTACCAAAGGGGAGCGAATTGGACAGGGGATGTTTGTAAAAATCGAAAAACCAACTTTTGAGGTGGTAGAAGAGATGGGAACTCAAGATCGAGGAGGATTTGGGACTACTAGTTTGAAATAATCGGGGGTATTTCTTTAATTTTATGAGTATGACTGCCGAAAAACAATATCTGGACTTGCTCCAAAAAATTCTTGATACGGGAGTGGATCGAATGGACAGAACTGGCGTAGGAACGAGATCGGTTTTTGGGCATCAGATTCGCTTTGATCTCGCTCAGGGATTCCCACTTCTGACTACAAAAAAAGTCTTTATTAAAGCGATTATTCACGAGCTTATTTGGTTTATCTCTGGAGATACCAATATCCGATATTTGGTCCAAAATGATGTGAAAATCTGGAATGAATGGGCATTTGCCAAATACCTCAAAAAAACAGGAAAAGATATGGAACTCCCTCGATATAGTCCAGAGTGGGACGCGGCGCTCATAGCATTTGTGGAACAGATCAAAACGGATGATGCTTTTGCGGAAATCTGGGGAGATTTAGGACCCGTTTACGGTAAACAATGGCGTGCATGGGAAACACGAAAGGGAAATGTTATTGATCAGATGCAAAACGCCCTCAATACTATCGCAAATGACCCATATTCTCGTCGAAATATTATCTCGGGTTGGAATGTTGACGAAATCGAAGAACTCATCAAGGACAAAGATACCGCACCACCTCCTTGTCATACGTTATTTCAGTTTTTTGTAGCTAACGGGAAGCTTTCTTGTCAGTTGTATCAGCGTTCTGCGGATGTATTTTTGGGAGTTCCATTCAATATCGCTTCGTATGCGTTGCTCACGATGATGATAGCGCAAGCAAGTGGACTGCAGGTGGGAGAATTCGTTCATACCTTCGGTGATGTTCATATCTATAACAATCACGTAGATCAAGTACGAGAGCAGCTTTCACGAGAACCTCGACCATTTCCGACTATGAGCATCAATCCAGAGGTGAAGGATTTATTTGCTTTTCAGTATTCGGATTTCACTCTAACAGGATACCAACCCCACGACGCCATCCGTGCTCCAATCGCGGTTTAGGGGTTTCTGAAAAATGCGAACTTTCCGTTTAAATTTGCGTTCCTCGTGCAACGTACTGGTGTACGTTTTACTTCGGTACTCAATTTTCACGTAAATTTCATCATTTTTGAGAAACCCTTGGGGGTAATTTTTTAAAAGGTTTGGGAGATTATTTTTTTATTTCATGGTATGTATATTGTATTTGAGGGGATTGTGGGCTCTGGGAAAACTACTCAGTCCAAAAAATTGGTAGAATTTCTCCGAAATAAATATCCTGATCGGGAAGTATTACATGTTCGGGAGCCGGGTGGCACTCCGATTGCGGAAGATATCCGCACACTTGCTCAAGCTAAGGAATGGGATGAACCAATGCACCCCGTGTGTAACGCGTATCTCTATGCTGCAGCAAGAGCTCAGTCGCTTCATACGGTGGTTGAACCAGCTCTCAAACAAGGGAAAATAGTCGTTGCAGATCGATCATTTGTTACTTCTCTGGCATATCAAGGGGAAGCACAGGGGTTAGGATTTGAAAAAGTGCTCGCTATCAATGAGGAAGCGGTCAAGTGAGTAATTCCTGATAAAGTAATTTATATGAATATCCCAGTGGAAATTTCCCTGGCTCGAACTTTTGATGCAGCAGGAGATAAATGGGAAAAGATGGGAAAAG
>JAQTZK010000021.1 GCA_028687815.1 Candidatus Altimarinota bacterium
AAGGTAATATCTTATCCGCTGTTCTGATGAAACTAACCGCAACATTATGGCGAACCCTCGCTGGAGTCAGTCTCAGTATCGGATTTCTGTATTGGAATTTATTTCCCGTATATTCAGATGTAAGTGTTATGGTGAGTGCTACCGTCTGAAATAATAACAAGGCTCCGGAAATTCTCGCAGTGGATCCAAACACCGTTCCCGTAGTCCTTGGAAAAAATAAAATCCAAACTTTTTCTGTGCAAATCAAGGATACCGATTCTCCAAGTGTTTCGTATACCATAACTGCTGGCACTGGTGCTACTACCCCCATTAACGGCACCATCACTGATACAGTAGCACTTACTTCTGGGCAAGCATTTATCAATTTTACGTATTTTACTCCACCAAATAAAGCAGGATCTTCAAATATTACCGTCACCCTCAATGATGGAAGCACGGTTATTGTGAAGCAAATCAGCACTTATATCTTCTAATTCTCTGATATGCGTGTTTGGATTTTTACCATATTTGGGTTCGTTTGCTTAGCTTTTGGAGCATGGTTTGGTATACGTATTTGGGAAAATAGCCCCCAAAATATGAGCACTTCAGATACGTTGGAAGTACTCATGAGAAATCTCAACTGGGGAACCAATCTGGAAAGTTTTACACCCTACAAAAAAGATGATGCCCTCGAATTTGTTTTTATCACAGAAACCAATGCAGATCAATCGGCTAGTATTGATGTGAGCCTCCTCGCAGAAAAACTCCAAATTACAGAAATTTTAGTAAATGATATCCTGACTCCTTTAAATAAACTCCAGGATATTTCCAGTGATTCAGCGCTCAAAATTACGGTTCGTGGAAAAGCAAAAGATACGGGAATTACCAAAGAGTGACTCCCAAAACTCGTAAAAGTACGCCTTATTCAAAATACAAAAAAACCTAGTAATCCTGAAGTGATTCCACCTCAAAATTTTACTATTCCTACACTAGAGAGCACTAGTCCAGCCATATTAAGCTCCAATATCGATCAACTCATGCCCCTTGCTGGCAAAAATCTTGATGCAATAGATCGTGTGGTGGTTGGGGAAGTTTCATTTCAAGGAAGCTTTCAAGCAGGTAAATTCTTCTATATTATTCCCAAAAATACTTTTGGAAATGGAGAATATTTCGTTGGACTATATCTCAAAAATGGACAACTCGTACCTACCAACATCAAACTTTCTTTTACCTATAACAGTAATCCTATTAATATTGCTGCGATTACCCCAAATATCATAAAAAATGATCAAGATCGGTACGTAGTGGTACAAGGAAATGGTTTCAAGAAAATGATTTCTATCCAGCTTTCCAATAATCTCATTTTTAAAAATGCACTATTTACTATAGTGAATGATCAAGTCGTAAGTATAAAAATACCCAAATGACTTGATCCGGGATCTTACTATTTCAATATTATGGATACTGCTGGGATATATGAAGCAAAAAATATGCAGTTTACTGTGACTCCTTAATTGACTCATTATGAAAAAATCTACTCTCCTTCTTGGTCTATGAATGATGGGAATATGCTCACTTCTCAGCTTTTCTAGTGTAAATGGTGCCTATATTTCAAATAATCTTACCCTGAAACATGCCGATGATTTGAGTGTAAGTACCAGCATAGTAGCGAGTGCTTCTGGAGAACTGGTAGATTTTACTATGAATCTTATCGTAGATGCGAATAGTCCAAATAGAGAGGTGAAAGTGGGTCTTATTCCCCTGCCAGCAGGTCTGACACCGATTGGTTATACTCTTGAGTCTGATGATTGTGCCGATATCAATCCGGGGACAGGAAATCTCATCGTAGATTCACAAACCAGTGGAAATTTTGTATTCCGATTCAAACCAACTGGTACAAGTATATGTGAAAGCATAGTCACCGCTCACTATCGAACGAGTGGCATGTCATTGGGAACTCAGTCGATTAGCTATACTATCACCGATTCTGGAGATGGAATATTTGGAAATGGAAACGATACCGCAACCACTTCCAATAATGTACAACTTACCGTTCTCAATACTGTATCTATTCTCAAAGCAAAGACTTTTGATAGCAATAACGATGGCTATCTCAATGGATACACAGTGACATTGAATAATCCGATTCCCGCCACACTCCTAACTCCATCCCAAATCACCGTAAGTACTTCTACCAAAAATGCGACGGGGTTAAATTTTAATGGTGTCGTAGGATCATACACTGGAACCATTACATGGAATGATGGACTTTTCTTAAGTGATGAAACTCCAAAAATTACCATAGCAGGTGATGCAAACTATACGACTGGGAATTATTTTGTAGGTGTAGTTGAGGATGCTACGGCCCCAGGTATATATGTGAATCCGGGGGCAGGAAGTTATACAGGAAGTCAGTCGATTGTTGTCACCTCTAGCGAAACGAGCTTTATACATTATAGCCTCAGTGGAAGTGCCTCAAATCTCTCTCCAGCGTATACGGGAGCCATCACCCTCAACACGAGTAGTACTCTGAGTGTGTATGGAAGAGATCAGGTAGGAAATAGCCGAGTGGTGAATACTACCTATACCTTTGTTTGTAACGGGAGCGCTCCAGCAAATGGTACTATCAGTAGCTATCCTAGCTGTACTATAGCCTGTAATAGTGGATATACTTTATCGGGTGGGTCTTGTGTAGCTATACCACCTCCGACATGTAGCGTGAGTGCTCCGGTCAATGGAAGTATCAGCAGCTATCCAAGTTGTATTTTGAGTTGTAATAGTGGGTATACCTTGTCAGGTGGAGCTTGTATAGTTATCCCCCCTCCGAGTGGAGGTGGAGGAGGAGGGGGCGGCGGTGGAGGAGGCGGATCTATCTCTATATTTACCAAAGATACTTGTCCTACCTGAGATTTTTCAGGAAATCTCTACGATGGATCATGTGGGTCAGCACCCACTTCGAGTGGATCAACCACCTCTACCGGTTCTACTTCATGAAGTGGCACTACCAGCACCTCAACAGGAATCGAGCTTCCCACTCCTTCTGAAAATATTTCTATCCCTTGGATTCCAGGTGGTACTTTACCAAATCCAAGTGGACTCAGTAATAGTACTCTAAATACCATTTATTTTAGAAGCTTAGCAGAGGCACAAGTCTATGTAAAATCACAAATTACTCGGACTGCTACCTTAAAGCTCATGGATAGGTATACTTCCCTATTAACTCAAGAAGATGTTAATTATTTTCTTTCAATTGATCAGGCATATTTCAACGAATATAATCGAACTATCAATGCCTACGTAATCTATCTTATTCAACAGGATTTATGGACTGCTGGGAATCGTACCATTCAAGTCAGAAGCGCAAAGAATAATAGTCTGTCTACTCTAAAAAAAGGGGTGCTTCTCGTAAAAAATCGAGATTTTAAATATATCACTAAGTACTATCGTAACTTTCAAAAAGTAATGATATTTCGAACTAATGCGATAAGATATAAAACAGCTCTTCGAAGAGTAGAAAACAAAATCATCCCAAAACTCTATCGACTAAGAATCAGTAATACTATCAGTGAAGCAGAGTATCTTGCTGCCTTGCAAAACTATAACGCCTATATTCTCCATTTTAGCATTTCGAGTGTTTATCCAAGCAACACTGAGGCTCGAAAACGTTATCAAACAGCTTATGCCTCAATGATAGTTACCTATAACAAAAAGATACTCCTAGGACAGAGAACCCCGGTAATTCTCCCTACTGAAAATATTCCCACTCCGAAAACCGTTGGAGATTATTATACCTTCACTCGCGATCTCAAAGAATGAGATAATAACGCTGAAGTGGTGCGACTTCAAGATATTCTCAGACGTTACGGATACTTCGAGGGAGTAGCATCGACGGGATACTTTGGGTCTATCACCAAAGCCAGTCTGATTCGATTCTCCAAAGAAAAATTGTCGTATCCAAATACTACTGGAGTATTTGATGAAACCACTCGTTCACGACTCCTCAAATTGGAGTGGAAATAGCTAGTCGATAACCGAGAAGACTTCTTCCAAGCTAGTCTTTCATCTCATAGCCTTCAGTACGCCATCTTCTCGCATAAGAATGAGGTCATTTTTTCTAGCTTCTGCAAGAATTTCAACCGGACTCGCACCATTTCGAATCATCGCTCGAATAGTATCGCTAATATAGAGTACTTCGTAAATTCCCATTCGCCCCTTATATCCGGTATATCCACAGTGCTCACAACCTTTGGAACGATAGAGTTTGTAGCCACCTTTATTGGCACGAGCCACGGAATCAATACCAATATCCTGCATCATCCATTTGATAATTTCATTTTGAGACTCATCTGCTTGATAAGCTTCATGACAATGCGTACAAAGCTTTCGAACGAGTCGTTGGGCTATAATAATATCGATTGCACTTGCCAAAATATACGGAGGAATTCCCATATTCAAAAGACGTTCCAGGGTTTCTGAAGCTGATTTGGTATGCAAAGTAGAAAGCACCAAATGTCCAGTCAAAGCTCCTTGAGCTGCGGTATTCGCCGTTTCTAGGTCTCGGATTTCTCCAATCATGATGATATCTGGATCTTGTCGGAGTAACGCCTTGAGTCCGGAATGAAAATTATATCCATTTTTCTCATTTACTTCGGATTGAACCACGCCTTGAAGCTCATATTCTATAGGATCCTCCAGGGTAATAATTTTTCGGTCTGGTGTATTCAAATCTTGCATCATGGAGTAGAGTGTTGTTGTTTTCCCTGATCCAGTTGGTCCGGTAACGAGAATCATCCCAGATTTTTTACCCAAACTTTTATCAATCTGTCGCTTGGAAGTCCAAACAAAACCCAGTTCCCCTACTTTGGGAATAGATTTGGTAGAATCAAGTACACGACAAACCACGTTCTCTCAGGTTCGAACCGGAAGCGTAGATACACGAACATCAATATGTCCATCTTCTACTTCAGTAATTCGGTATTTTCCATCTTGAGGAATATGCGTAATATTGAGTTTTAGCTCAGATTTATATTTGAGTCGTTCCAGTAAGAGCTTGTATTCAGGAAGCGAAAGCGTAAATACAGTGGTCAATCCCCCATCAATTCGCATACGTACCCGAGCCTCAATTTCAGAAAGATCATAGTGTATATCCGAACTTCCGAGTCCAAGTGCTCCTTTGGTCAGTAAAGTGAGCGCTCTATCTGAGTCTTGCGCCTTCAAGGCTTCATGAATATATTTGGCTAGTTCTGCAAATTTTTCGTCTTGTTGAAATGACTTCTTATCTCAAATAAGTGCAGATTTTGCTTCACGAAATGCCTCTTCACTTTGAATCGGAGAAATAGGTGAGCTTAACTGGCTCAGACTATCGAGTTGAGATGTGGATGAATCGGTCATAGCTTCAATCTAACATATCTCTATTGGAGTTGCAAAATTGGAGCATGCGAATAGCATCGACACATGGGATTTATTATGCGAAATGAGTCATTTATCTGTCTCGCGTGTGCGAGAGAAGTTTCAGAGCACCCCAGTGGTTCCGCAAGAAATCATTGTCCTAAGTGTCTTTGTTCACTTCATGTGGATGATTTGGTACCTGGAGATCGAGCGAGCATGTGTAGCTGACTTATGAAGCCAGTAGGATTTGAAGAACGAAAAGGTAAAGGTATGGTGATTGTCCATCAGTGTCAAAAATGCAAAAAACGTATGGTCAATAAACTGGCTCCTGACGACGAATATCTTCCTATACTCAAAAAACTCAGTGAAATCCAAGCACGTGAGTTACTTGATTAACCGATGAATTATGGAATTTTTACCAACATTACGAAACTTATGGCAGAAGTATCAAATCATTGATACTGATGTTTTGGTGATTGGAGTTTCTGGTGGAGTAGATAGTATGGTTCTCCTTGACCTCATCACACAAATCCATCCAGTAGAAAAAATAATGGTGACTCATATTGATCATAGTATTCGAGCAGAAAGTCCAGCTGATGCTCAGTTGGTAGAGAAAATCTGTAAAAAATATGGAACCAAATTTGAAGGTACTCGTGTTGATATTGAAAAAATAGCAGAAAATGAAAAAATCAGTATCGAAATGGCGGGGAGAATGGTGCGATATAGTTACTTTGAAAAAGTTCGAGCTCTCTATCAAGCAAGATTTATACTTACAGCTCACCATCAAGATGATTCGATTGAAACAATATTAATCAACCTCATACGTGGAACCAGACTTCGATGACTTTCAGGAATGGTAGAGCGACAGGATGCGCTATTGCGACCTTTGCTCAGCTTTGGTAAAGCTGCCATACTTACCTATGCTCGAGAAAATAACATTATCTACAACGAAGACAGTACCAACGAAGATGTAGAATATGTTCGAAATCGGGTGCGACATGAAATACTCCCTCAAATGGAAAAAATCAATCCCATGATTCGAGTGACATTATCAAATTTTTCAGAATATACACGAGAACTCGACTCTATGATCGAAGGTCTTCTTGCAGTGCATCTCTCGGGGGATTCGATACGTGAAGAAGATTTCTTAAAATTACCCAATCTACTTCAGCTTTCTTTCCTAGAAAAGGTCTATGCATCGATTCATGGGGGCACTATCGGGTTATCTGCAGGAAACCTAGAAGAACTACGCAGATTTATACTGGAAGCTCGTGGGGGCACTATTAAAGAGCTTGGAAATCTCCGATTGGAGAAACGAGAAAGAAATATTAAATGGTACTGAAATTTCTAAACTATTTAACTTCTGAAATTTGGACTGGATATACTTCAGTCGAAAGTTTTTGCATTTTATCTTGTAGTTCAATCATTTCTGGAGTATAGAATTTTTTGATAGCATCATTGATTTCATTGAGTTTTTTTTGATTTTCTCTTAAATAATCTTGATATTCTTTTTTGAGTTGAAATGCCTGAATAGCTTCTATGTTTTTCAATGAAGCCGCATTTAATAATTTCGAATCTTCAGCTGATTTTGGAGGATTTTTCAGTGTACTAAGAAATGCCTCGTGAGTTTTTTTGATTTCATCCGTCCAAATAGCTTTACCTTGATAAATTTCATTTTGTTCTGTAAAAAGTTTTATATATTCAGGACTTTTAAGCTGAGAAAGCAGTATTCCTAATGTCATACTTGCCTTTTGAAGTTCTATAAACTTTGGATGATTATTTTTTGGATCATTAGCAAGTAGAGGATTGATTGCCTTAAGATCTTCGAGACTCGTAATGTTTTTTATTGATTCAACAGAGAGCGGTAGCATAGTTGCACCATCTTTAGGCGCTTGAGTTGGTGCTCAAGTACCAGAAGCGTTAGTAGCAACTGCTCAAGATGATTCGATGGGAACAATAGCGGTAGAAGTTTCAGGTACAGAATTTGAAACTGGCTCCGAAACAGGATTTTGAACTGACGCCCCACATGCGGTAAGTGCTATTACTAAGGGGATGAGAAAAACAACTTTTTTCATAATAAAAATAAATAATAAGTTTTGAGTATTTTAGAGAAAATTATTTTTGACGAGATGATTACCATTTCCCCAAAAAATTTCTTCTTCTAGTTTTGGAAATTCAGGAAGTCGCATGTGCTCTCCGTGTTCCAGTACATGTAGCTGTGCATTTGGGAGGTGCGAAGCAATATATGTTGCATCAGATACTGGGACCACTGGATCATCTATCGCATGCCAAATATGAATATTTGGAATTGAAGACAATTGTTCCCAACCAGCATCTGTGGGCTCAGAAAATGATCCAAGTCCATAGCAGGCCGCTACCAGATGGACGATAATTCGATGGGTAGGCAAATCCTTGGTTTCCGCCAAATATTTGATAAGCAGATTTCCACCAAGTGAATGCCCCACTAATACTACCTCATCCTCATTTGGAAGCAAAGCAAATATTCTATCCAAAATAATCTTCCACTCATGATACTTCGCATTATGCTTACAAGGCAAGGTTGGCTCATATACATTCCATCCGAGTTCATAGGCATTAACGCTAAGATGATCTTTCCAGCCAGTACCAAGAACGGGGTCCATTGGCTCAAATGATTCAATCCAATACTGATTTTTGAGAAAATCGAGATAGTCCGAATCATCATCCCATGACTCCCCTCCATGGAGAACGATAAGAGTTTTCATAATAGAAGGTGGTTAACCTTCTATTATTATATTCTTTTTTGATTTTTTTGCAGTCGATTGTGAATTTCCAGAAATAATCACTCCTTTACTCTTTTGAGTTTCAGTTACTTTATTGGCTATTGCCTGTTGAATAAGCATAAAAAGTGTTCCAATAAACCAGTAAATTCCTACTCCAAGTGGAAAATAGTATACCGATATAGCGATAACTACTGGAAGTACCCAAAGCATAAATTTGTTCATCATTTGCGGATCGGGCATGAGTGAATTTGGATCACGTTCTTCAGGCACTTCAGGTACCACTGGTCCAGTTCGCTTTTGAGATAACCAAATTTGTAAAAACTGAGTAATACCTACTACGAGTCCGAGTAGTATGGCAGTAATACCACCTATAGACAACAAATCCATACCGAGAAATACATGTTGAATCTTGGATATTTCAAATTCTTTAAAAAATGAATACAAGTAAAAATAGTTACTGTGATCTTGGATAGATATGAGAACCCAATAGAGAACTATGAGAATCGGAGTCTGAATCAGAAGTGGCAAACAAGATCCGAGTGGATTCACTTTTTCTGATTTATAAAGTGCCATAAGTTCCATTCCAATTTTGGATTGATCTCCTTTATGTTTTTGCTGCAATGCCTTGATTTTTGGTTGAATTTCCTGCATTTTTCGGGCACTTACCATCATTTGATGCTGAGGAACGAGAAGTATCAATCGCACCAAAATGGTGATAATAATAATGGCAAGACCAAGACTATGACTCGGTAAGTATTGAAGAATACCTACGAAAAGATTGAGAATCGGAGCATAAAATAGAGTTGCCATGAGCACTCGTATAGATCCACGCTCTTCTACGGTAATATTCGTAGTAATTTCTTTTCCGTTTAAGATAATTTTGAAACCTACACTTCCTGGCTTCGTGAAAAGCTGGGTTAATTCAGAAATATTAATATCCTGTGAAGATTTTGGAGCTACGGTAATATCTCGACAAAAAGCTGTAGCAGGTCCATCAATAGTAACAGTTCTCAGATCTTGAAGTATGGTAAGTTCCTTACAGGTATTGAAGGTAATAGTGTTTTCCGATGGGTTTTTGAGGGTGACTTTTGGATAATTTGGTACTACTACGGAAGACTGAGATACTACAAAATTTGGCTCAATGACCTCAACCGCTTTTTGTGGTTTTGGTAAAAATAAATTCATTCCGAGTAATACAACGAAACTAACGAGAAGTATATTGAGTAAGCGGTCTTTCATAGTAAGAATTATTTTATTTTGTGAAGTAACGAATGAAGTTCCTGGGTAAATTTTTGGACCATTTGCGAATCTTTTCGAGATAATATCGTCCCCTTTTTGGCTACCAAGACAATATCTCCCGATATTTTTGTGAAGTATTCACCACAAATATCATAGGAAAGTCTACGATAAAAGTTACGATCTACGCTCGTTTTGGTTACTTTCCCAGAAAGGATAAGGGCAAATCTCGGATATTCAAGACGGTTTTTTGAAACATTCGCAATCAGGATATTCGAAAAGAAAGGTTTTTTATAGCGTAAAACCTTTCCTATTTGAGATTCTTTGAGTCGATATTGTTTTGCAATCATGTACTTTAAATCACCCTAAGCCTCGCTTGGGGCAAAGTAAAAACTACTCAGCGATTGGAGTACTACTCGCTCGGTTTGAATCTGGTCGAAATTTTTCATTGGAACCTGGATATCGCACTACACGAGCAGATCCTCCAGCAACAATATGAAGCTTGGACTTACCGTTAGTCATTTTGAATCGGTTTGGATAGCTTACTGCAAGTACATGTCGACCTTTTCGTCGTCGTGCTGCAATAACCTTTGCTCCACCATTCGTAGACATTCTCTGAAGAAATCCGTGAATTCGGAGTCGCTTTCGCTTTTTGAATTTTCCAATCATATACTAAAAAAAGAATGCCGAAATGATAGGGATAAGTTCGATTAAGTCAAAGTGAAATTAGAGAAAATAAAGACGAGTTCATGTAGAAATTTACATAACGCAGTTCTCTCATATAGTACCGCAATGTTTATTCCAATTATAGCGGTTTTTATTGCCGTTGCTGCCTCATTTATCGGTAGCATTATTTCTCGTAAGGTACTCTCAAAAAATACTATTCAGATATTTATATGACTAGGTGCGGGTATTATGACCAGCATTTCGCTCACAGAGATACTTCCAGAATCAAGTAGTATTGGTGAGATAGCAGGAATTTTATTTTTTTTGGGATTTTGTACGGTATTTTTGCTCGACTATTTTCAATGTGCTCACCCGCATGAAGGTCATGACGATGCCCATAATCATGTACATGCTAAAAAGTCTATATGGAATTTTGGAGGACTTTATATTCATACATTTTTTGATGGAGTAGCGATTGTAAGCTCATTTGCTATTTCCAACACTGTGGGAGTGATGGTGGCCATTGGAGTTATCCTGCATCAAATACCCATCTCACTTTCACTCGCCGCCATTGCACAACATTCTCATTTTACCAAAAAACAAACCCTAGGACTTTTTGTGCTTTTTGGAGGATCTCTCGGACTCGGTGCGGTAATACTCAATCTTCTATCACTCGATAGGTATGCCCCGTATTTCTTGGTGTTTGCTGGAGGGGCGATGCTCTATATTGGAGCCTCAGATCTCCTTCCTGAACTCCGACATCACTCCAAAAAAGCCCTTGGGGTAATCGGATTTTTTATTGGAGGAAGCTTACCGATACTGAGTCATTTTTTAGGAGGTTAATTCTCATATGCAGCAATAGATGGATTATTTTCCAAACCAGATATCTTTCTTAGCGAGAGCATCTTCTGCAGCGCTTGATTGTGCCTTTTTCTTGCTCGTTCCAGTTCATTGACCTATAAGCACTTCCCCGAGATATGCTCAAATAGTATAAATTTTATCATGGTCTGCACCAGTTTCTTGGAGTAATTCATAATGTGGGGTCACAAAATGAGTTGCTTGGATAATTTCTTGAAGATTGGACTTGGGATCAATATGCAATTCTCCTTCAAAAATATGAGAAAGTGTCGATAAAACATGGTCTTCCACAAACTTTTTTGCCGCTGGGAAACCAAGATCAAGATAAATAACTCAGAGGAGTGCTTCAAAAGTATTCGCGAGTATATAGGGATTTTGATTTCCTCCAGCTTGAGTTTCCCCACGAGAAAGTAAAATAATATCTTGAAGTCCGAGCTTCAGAGCAACATTGGCGAGATTTCTACCTCGCACTAGAGCGGAACGAACATCAGTTAGCTGTCCTTCTTGATAGCTCGGAAAAGCTTTGAATAAATACTCAGTCGCAATAAGCTCCAGTACCGCATCACCAAGATATTCTACTCGCTCATTGCTCTCAGGGAGATTAAGCTCATTGAGCACGGAACGATGGAAAAAAGCTATTTGGTAGCTAGAAAGGTTGTTGTATGGAATCTCAAGAGAAACAAGAAGTCATTCAATTTTCTCTTCAAATGCCACCATATCAAAACGATTGGAACGTTTCATAAGGAAGAATTAGAAAAATAATTTTTCGCGCGGGGTAAGTGTACTAAGAACAGTTAATTTTTCATCTTTCAGTTTGTTGAGTACACCATTGACCATTTCTCGTGCCCCATCATCAGAAAATCGTTTTGCAAGCTCAACTGCCTCATTGATAGAAACATTCTCGGGAACGGTATCACACTTGAGATAGAGCATCTCATAAGCTGCTATAAAAATCGGAAGTAGATTGATGATGGGCATAATGTCAGCATCAAACTTTGGAGCATAGTGAGCCACAATTTGGAGTAACATTCCTTCTTCTTGTTGAATACCCGCAAAAGATTCTACATAGTATGCATCCGCAAAAGATTGATCTACGGGACTCGTATAGTAGCTACTCGCGAATTCGGTAGGATCGTAAGAATCCTTAAGAATCGATTTGGCATACAATGACTGGAGCAAGAACTCACGAATTTCGCGTCGGGTAAGTTTTCGCATGTGCAAGAGAGAAGGTAAAGAACAGTGAAAAAGCGCCAAACAGAAGTTAGATTATAAAAGCCAGCTTGCGCTGGCTTTTTGCTACGCTCGAACGGTAGTAACTTTGTTCTTTTTGGAACCGTTTATTTTGTAAACCTGTCGACCTCGGTACATTCCCGTAACCGGAGAAGCGAAGTGAGCGAGACCAGTAGCATTACCAGCCTCATCGTATTGAAGAACGACTGAGTTCTTAACCTTGCGGCACTTCTCAAACAACCATTTACCATGGCGTTGTCCAGTTTGTACCTTTGAGGCTTTTTTTGGAGGTGAAAAAGTCATATTATTGAGAAAAGAATGGCGAAATGATAGAGAGAGTTAGATTTTTGTCAAAGTTTATTTGGGGGAAAATGAGATTAATTTTGTGAGTAATTTTGGAAGTTGAATTTTTTATGGAGTACAGAGAATTTCTATACAGTAAAACTTTATAAAAACTAACACGGATATGTATTAATTAGCACAAATATTTATAATTTTGTTATTATGATATAACCTTGATTACTATTATGTGCATCTATATATGATGTATTTGTAAATCAATTGTTAAAAAATGAGGATCCTCCACCTCCTGATCATTCATATCCTCCACCTCATGCTGATCATCAGTAATATCCTCCACCTCCTCATCAGCCACCTCATGCAGTGCAAGATGTGAATCAGTTTCCTCCGTAGCCAAGTCATCAAGCTTCTCATCAGCCATGACTTGTATTTGTTGAGGCTCAACCAGAATTTTGACTTCAACCCTTTCAAGCATAAGAAATATCTCAATAGGAAGATCAGTTATATCCATTCAATCACCCATTTCATCATTGAGCATTGGTTCATCATGCACATGCTCATCCCCCACCTCATGCAACCATAATTCTTGAAGCAATATTATTTCATCAGAATCGTATATCAGAAGATCAACCAGCTCATGCACAATTTCATTGAGGAGTGTTTGTATCTGGACATGAATTTCATCATCAGTTAAATCATCAATATCTAATTCAATCTCATGTACCAGCAATAGTATCTTCTCATGATTGTCATCTAGATAAATATAATATTTCACCTTTATTAATTAATCTATCTCAAACAACTTTTGCTCACCTTGATTTATAATTTGATCAAACTCATCATCAGTTTGCTCCAACAACTTCTATTCTATAGGTTCCATTTTCTGGCACAGTAAATTCTTGAATTCACTGTGTTGAAATATTGTAAAAATTACTATTTTCATCCCAAGAAGTACTATATGAAATTCTACATTGAACTAAATTTGGTCCATTTCTTCAAGTCTGTCAACAATTGGTAAAAGTATGGCTCGTAAAAGTATAAAGAGGGGTCTCTGATATATTATTATTTGTATTAGTACTCATCCCACTTCCCCCCAGTTCATTCTTCACAAGACTAATTCCAAGGGTAGTTAGACTTCCTGTATTCGTAGTAGCTATAAGACTCGTTATATTAGTATTACTTCGGACATCGATCGTTCCAGTGGTGTAGATGTTTCGGAGAGCTATCATCATGTCTGTAATTTCGGTAGTAGTACTTGGTACTCCGCCGGTTCCAGAGAATACGGGAGTGAGGTTAGGATTAAAGGCACTCGCATTCTTTAGAGTACGTCCATGGAAGAGGAGGGTACCTGAGAGGGAGTTACTGTTTGTGATTTCTATCTTTGGAGTAAGACTTGATCCCGTACTCGTTATGATACTTGGTA
>JAQTZK010000102.1 GCA_028687815.1 Candidatus Altimarinota bacterium
TATCTCCTGAGAGTTCCTTTTTGAGCTCGACGATAATTTTGAGTGCGGTCTTCTTACCAACTCCATTAGCTCCAGATAGGACTTTTTCGTCTCATTTTTCAATGGCGAGAACGAGTTGTCTCATGCCAAGATTGAGGAGTGAGAGAGCGGTTTTTCCTCCAACTCCATCTACTTTGAGCAGTTTTCGGAAAAAAGTGAGCTCATCAGGACTCCCAAAACCAAACAAGGTCTGAGATACATCGGTAATATGATGGTGTAAGAAAAGTTCTACCGAAGTACCTATTCGCGCCGTACTCAAGACAGAAACCGGACAAAGTACCTCATAACCCAGTCCAATTCCCTCTGGGGTAATCGTAATTTTGGTATCAAAAATATGAATAATGGGTCCTCGGATATAGGCGAGCATGGGTGGGTATTTTGAAAAATCGAGTGGTGTTTGAATTAGGCTACTCCGAGTGCGAAAAATGGCAAGAAAAAACCCGGTGAGAACCGGGTTTTTGGTGTAAGTTAGATTTAACTTCCTCCTGCAATAAGAAGACCTGAGACACCTGATGTACCAGTACAATCAGCATCCGTTAACAATCTTGTAGTGACTGTTGCTGGTGATGATGCACCAGCTGTTCTATTACAAGTATTCGGGGCTTTAGTTGAATTAAGCTCTAGTCCAAGCTCGAATCTGTTAGGCTCCTTTCCTCCATCAGTATTTGCCTTCGTATCTACATTTGCTTTATTCTCAAAGGCAGTAGAAACTCGGTACATACCTTTTTGAATACCATTAGCGTCATCTCCTACATTGTATATGTAATCACAGGCACCTGCATTTGCTTGAGTTCCTTTACCACACATCTGTCCAGATTTACTATCTCTAGGAATTTTTGGTACATAAGCAGCAACTGATTGAGTTCCAGAACTAGTAAACATAGCTACAGTAGCATCCGGATATTCTGTGTAATCCTGATAATACTGCTCCACTCCAGATCGAAGTGCATTCAAGTCAGTCATTCGTGTACTATCTCGAGCTTTTTGAATTTGAGCTGTATAAGTAGCCGTTCCTCCTACTGCGAGGATTCCAATAATCGTAATTACTACAAGGAGTTCGATTAGAGTAAAACCTTTTGTATTCTGTGTAAATCTCATATGAATGAAATTAAAAAATATATAAGTACATTATAAGTACCCTTGTCGAATAGCTAGTGAAATTAAATGACAAAAGTCTATAATGTGTTTCTATATAGTATCCTACTTATTTGAGATTATCAATATCTTCTCGAATTTCTGCAACGAGTTCCAAATCTTTGATGTCAGCAATCTTGAATTCTGGAAGTCCGCTCTGTCGTACTCCATAGACTTCTCCCGGTCAACGGAGCTCCAGGTCAATCTCAGAAAGTTCAAATCCATCATTGGACTGTTCCATGGCTTTGAGACGCTCTCCTACGTAGTTTTTGGTGGTGAATAAATAGCAATACGACTGATGTTCGCCTCGCCCAACACGTCCACGAAACTGATGCAGTTGCGAAAGTCCAAAGCGTTCCGATGCTTCAATACACATGATGGTAGCATTCGGATTATTGACTCCTACTTCTACTACGGAAGTAGAAGAAAGTATATCAATTTTCCCTTCAAAAAAATCTTGCATGACCGCATCTTTTTCCTTTGGTTTGAGGCGACCATGTACCAGTCCTACGTTTCTGTTCGGAAAAATCATCGTGAGCGTCTCAGCCGTACTTACCGCATTGGCAATATCGAGCGTTTCGGATTCTTCAACGAGTGGTGAAATCCAAAACACCTGCCCTCATCGGATAATTTCCTGTTCGATAATTCGATAAATTTGCTCTCGATCACTTTCTCGAACCACGGCGGTATGAATGGGTTTGCGAGATGCTGGATACTCATTGAGAATTGAGAGATCCTGATCCCCATACAGAGTAAGTGCCAAGGTTCTGGGGATAGGAGTGGCGGTCATATTCAGCACATGTGGGTATACCATTCCGGAAAGACTAAAATACGTCTCCAAAGTACGACGTTGATTGACTCCGAAGCGATGTTGTTCATCTACTACCACCAGTCCAAGATTGACAAAATGGACATCCTCTTCCACGAGAGCATGTGTCCCAACCACGAGTTGCACCTCCCCTGATTTGAGTCGTTCTTTTACTGATTTCTTTTGCTTGGAAGTGAGTGAACCTACGAGTAAGTCAGAAGTAAATCCAAGATGTCAAAATTGACGATTCCATCCATCAAATAATTGTCTCGCAAGGATTTCGGTTGGAGCCATGATCGCGACTTGAATACCCGCTTCGCGCATCGCGTGAAGCGCTGCAAGAAAGGCGACTATCGTTTTTCCGGTTCCTACATCTCCTTGGAGCAAGCGAGTCATAGAATGTGGTCGCTCCATGTCTCGTAATATTTGAAAGAGTACGATTTTCTGCTTACTGGTAAGTTCATATGACAATGTAGCAATCAGAGATTTCATGAGTTCCGCATTGAGGGGAATTTGCTTTGCTTTGCCTTCAGTACGAGCTTGCTCCTCCTTTTTTCGCTCGATTCCACGAAATTGAATCATGAACAATTCTTCATAGGCGAGCTCCGATCGAGACCGATGAAAATCAGCTTCCGACTTGGGAAAATGTAGTGCAGCAATGTTCTCACGACGGGTGCGAAATCCTTTTTTTATACGAATTTCAGGAGGGAGAATATCGGTAACTTCCTGGAGATACGACTCCATGTAGCCCATTTTGTCAGCAAACCAAGTTCCAGGGATATAATTGCAGTCAGAGTACACTGGAACAAAAGCGGTATGTTCTACTTGAAATGGTTCGAGTTCTGGTGATGGGAATGAAAGTTTTCCGTAGTCATATTTTGCTTTTCCGTGGAGCAAAACCATACTTCCTGATGCGTATTTTGCGAGAAAATAGGGCTTAGTAAAGTATACCGCTTCTGCCATGGAACCTTGTTTATCTCGAAGAATGACTTTGGTGAGTTGTTTTCCATTGCGAGTTCGCTCCGAAACAATAGATTCGATGGTGAGTTTCAGAGTATTTTTTTCTTTGAGACTTACGTAGCTAAAATGCTCCAAAACTTGAGACCGGTTCTCCAGATTTCTGGGAAAATGCTCCAAAAAATCAAGCGTGGTTTCGATGTTGCCCGCTTTGAGTTTTTTGATATGTATTTCCGTAGTATGGAGGAGTTCTTTGGTGAGAAGCATGAAAGCATTGTAATCAGAACGATTCGTATCGCAACGGCGAGAAAAATAAGTATCACGGGAAAACGTGAAAAATTGAACTTTTTTTTGCCATTTCTGCCTGTTTGCATATACTTCGCGGGCAATTTGGAATATATTTTCCAA
>JAQTZK010000103.1 GCA_028687815.1 Candidatus Altimarinota bacterium
ATATTGCTGGAATAATGCTTGCTGGAAGCCTTGCAACAGCTCAAGGTATCGAGAATACTCCTGTGAGTGTTGATGTAGTTTCGCCCCTGGTTGCCTCAAGTCAGATTCAGCAGAAACAAAAAGATAGACTCAATTTTACACTTGATCGTAGTTGATTCATGAATGTTCCATTGGTCGTGAATACTCCGAATCATGAAGTGGGTGATTTGTTTATGGAACTCGTTCCTGAAACGCAATATGGCAATATACACCGAGAGAAAGCAGCTATTGGTGAAATTCTTCAATCTCTGGTGTCACTTGAATCTCGATTGAATAAGAGTTTAGATGGAGATCAAAAAGCACAATTACGAGCAGCTATTATCGATTTGAGTAATCAGTATCGAAGCATTGGTTCAGCATCATTCAAGCGAGAGCAATTTGAAGATTTTACCTACGATGCCCTCCTTCGGATTGTTACGAGTATCAATGTAGAATCACTTCAACACCTTCGATCTACTTTGCGTGCCATGAAGCCATCTGCACCAGTAAAGCCTACATTACCAGTGAGTGCTGATAATAAAAAATCCAATTTTGGTAAAATAAGTGCTATTTCATCTCAAGCTCAAGAATTTGCATCTCAAGCGAATCTTGATATGTATAAGTCATTGTACCTGCTAGAAAAAATTTATTTGGAGAATAATCCACAACTCTTGTCTACTTGTGGAGAAAAATTTCCAAAGAGAGAAGAGCTTCGTCATACGGCGATCATTCTTATCAATCGCATTATTTCAACAGCTCCTACTCATGCGAATCAATCAAATAGTGCCGAACATGATATGTTTCGAGATAGACTGAGTCAAATACGTAAGAGCTTATATCCTCAGGGAGAAATGGGGTATGTTGAAGCTCAAAAATGGGGATTTGAAGAGCAAGTGCGAAGAAATAAAGCTACTAATAGTAAGAAAATTTAGTACTATTTGAGTTAGTACTATTTGAGTTGACCGATCATATTTTCAGGTACCTATTTAGTTCATTACCATTAGGTTACGAGAAACATTTACAGAAAATTGGAATCCTTTCCAAAATAGGCAATCCACCATTCCGGACTGGAAATTTGTTCCCACGCGGTCGTGATTTCCTCGTGAAAAAGACCCTCTTTCTCATTATCAATAGGAAGAGTAACCGTTTTGTATTCCCCATTTTTTCCTTCGACGTATTCTACTTGCATAAGTTCTACTGGATATTTTGACCAAGTGCTATCAAGTGAAAGTGCTAGTCGATAGAAAAGTAGTTGTCGATAGTATCCTCTATCTCCGTTTTTTCCTTCTCCTAAGAGCTCATTTTGACTTTTTGGTGTCCCGGTTTTGTAATCAAGAATTCGAAGTGTGTGATCTGGGAGGAGATCGATTCGGTCAATAGCTCCAGTAAGTGGAATGGTACCAAAGTAGATATTTTTGGACCTGAATTTGTATTCGAGTGCTGCTGGGAGGATCATATCTTCTGATTGCAGCTCGTACCATCCTCGAAGTCCGGTTTCTCCTCGTTTTTTCGCATCTACTAATTCTACTGGAGTCAAAATAGCTCGTGAAATAGTAATATTAAACACTTCCAGCAATGTTTCTATGTTTGGCTTTTTTGAGTCCTTTTTCCACTGTTGGAAAAACTTCTCAAGGGCTTCGTGGTAAGTTCTTCCAAAAATAAAGGTGGCGTTATCCGTAAATGGATATTTGAGTACTACTCGCTTGAAGAATTCTTTTGGATCATTGAGAAACGCATTGAGATCAGTTGGAGAAAGTCGATACCCACCAAGTGCTTGCCTAAGGTAGGTAAGATCCTTAGCTTCAAAATCTAACTGGAACATTCCAGATTCTTTTGCTCCTGCTATCGAATAATTCTCTATTTCCTTGCCTTCTTGTGGAAGGAGAGACATTTCTTTGATAAACTCAGAAGCTATCATAGCATCGCCCCGATTACTTGCAGGAAAACTAACTTCGAGTATCGATTTGGCACGAGTAAGAGCTACAAAAAACAGTCGCCGTTCTTCTTCGTTCTTTTCTGCTTTTTCGATAGCGCCGCCCGTAATGCTCTCGGGAAGTACGAGTTTTTCCATATTTCTGCTATTTCCCCATGCTTGATTGAGGGCTCCTGGGACAAAGACACATTCATACTCCAGTCCTTTTGACTGATGCGCTGTAAGAATCTGTACTCCCCTTCGTTTGGAATCCAATTCTGGCACTTCGAGCGATATACCATATATATCCATCCGTCTCCAAAGGTCGAGTATATCCTTGAGAGTGGTGACACGACCCGAAACAATCAGTATCTTGATTTCTTCAAGGATTTTGTACATCTTGGAAATCCCAACCATACCACTTTGATTTTGAACAAAAGCTTCAATTCGAAGTTGTTGGAGTAGGGTTTGAATGACGGATATAATATCTGACTGCGGAAGACTGCGAAGGGTAAGAATTTGCTCTCCTATCGCTTGCCAATCTCGGGCAGTTTCGGGTACTACGAGATCAAGGGTTTCCCGGGAGAGTAGGATATCGAATACCGACAATTTTCTCGTACGAGTCCAGTTGGTGTCAGATACGGACTTGTTGATTTTATAGAGTCCAATCCGGTCGTTTCCAAAGATACCTATGCGTATCAGTTCTATAAGCGCAAAGTCAGGTACTTGAGGAAGTGCGATGATTTCGATGAGGAAATGGAGAAGTCGAAATTCTTCAGTTTTAAAGAGATTATACTTTTGCCTCGAAGTCACTGGAATACCTCGAGATTCAAGAATTTCTGTCCAAGTAACAATTTCTGCATTCTTTCTCACGAGGATTGCCATATCATGAAAAGGAATTCCCGTAGCTTCGAGTTCGATGATTCTATCGCTGATACCAGCATATTCAGATTCTACATTTGGATAGCCAAGAATTTTTACCTGAGCCAGTTTGCTCGTACCACTTATGAGAGGCTTCTCAATAGATGGGAGAAGCTTCGTAATGCGGGTAGCATTGTTTTCTATGAGTGATCTCGCGGCATCAAGTACTAGCTGACCGGAGCGATAATTTACCTCCAAGACGATGATTTTTGTTTGCTCAAAAGTCTGAGAAAAATGGAGCATATTTTCCAGATTGGCACCCTGAAAACGATAGATACTCTGATCATCATCACCAACGGTCAAAATATTCGGAGCATCACTCATGCGAAGGAGTCCCATAATCACTTGATTTTGCGCATTGCTCAAGTCCTGGAATTCATCCACCATCAAAAATTGGTACTGCTCTGAAAGCTGACTGGCTAGGAGATCATTTTCACTAATTTCCTGTGCTACATAGAGAATCATGTCAGAAAAATCGTACT